>LCNU01000004.1 GCA_001001375.1 Candidatus Amesbacteria bacterium GW2011_GWC1_47_15
TTGCCACACCCGAAGAGGACAGGACGACAGCCAATAAAGCACGGTTATTCAGTAAATTGAAATCGGTGATCTGGATACCTCGAAGCGAATTGGATAAATTTATTTTAAAGTCAGATGCGGTATTGATCGGGCCGGGGATGATGCGCTATGCGCGCGAAGGGCAGGCAGGGGAAGGCGGTGTATATGACGATGCGGGGACGGAGACGAAAATGCTAACGCATTACCTTTTGGGAAAACACCCGGATAAAAGGTGGGTGATAGACGGGGGAAGCCTGCAGGTGATGGATGCGGACAGAATTCCGAAAGGGGCAATACTGACGCCGAATAAGCGTGAAATGCAGTTGCTTTCAGGAGAGGGGTCAGAGGTGAGGTATTTGGAAGAGATGGCGAAAAAATACAGCTGTGTGATCGTGGGAAAAGGAGCGGTGGGGTATGCAACTGACGGGCAGACTACTTATGAAATTACGGGAGGTAACGCCGGATTGACCAAAGGCGGTACTGGAGATGTACTGGCAGGGGTGATTGCCGGGCTGGCGGCGAAAAATGAGCCGCTTCTGGCCGCGGCGGCAGGGACATACCTGGTCAAAAAGACAGCCGAGAGTTTGTTTGAAAGGGTGGGATATGCCTACAATGCCGACGATTTGGCCGAAAATGTGTTTGAAGTGTATAAGAACCTGATTGACAGCGATAAATAATAACCGCATAATTACCGTAGAATTAACGCGGACTGGAATTCGGCGACTGCCCACATGTATATTCCCAAATACTCCATAACCACGGAAATACTTAAGAATATCGGGTTGGTGGAAGTGGCGAAGGAGGTAATAGAAAACGCGCCGCTGGTGCCCGGGTGGGAGGCAAAATTCAGAGAAGACGCGGCTCTCAAGGCTGCGCATTACGGGACCGCGCTTGAGGGAAATGACCTGACAATGGGGGAAGCCAGAAAAATATTTGAGGGTGGGGTAGAGACCGTGGACCAGGCTGAAGGGGCGGGAGTATATGCCAGAGCCAGAGATGTTCAGGAAGTAATCAACTACAGAAATGTTTTAAAGTTGATAGAAGGCTGTCGGCAGGGAGGAAAAATAACGGATCGTTTATTCGGCTATACCAGGGAACTGCTTTTGGAAATACACCGGCTGGCAACGGAGAGAATTATTCCGCCGGTCGAAGCCGGGAAATTCAGGACTGCACAGGTGGTATTAAAAAATTCGATTACGGGAGAGGTTGGTTTCCGGCCGCCGGGATCGCTGGATGTGCCGTTTTTGACAGATGATTTATTACGCTGGCTGAATTCCGATTTCGGAAGAAAGGAACACCCGGTACTGCGAGCGGGTATCACTCATTATGTGCTCGCGGCTGTCCACCCTTTTATTGAAGGCAACGGGAGAACGGCCAGGGCTTTTGCAACTCTGGTCCTATATATGGAAGGGTACGATATCAAGAGATTTTTTGCTCTTGAGGAATATTTTGACAAACATTCAGACGATTATTTCGGGGCTTTGTCCGAGGTATCCAACCAGTCTCCGAGACTGGAAGACCGGGATCTGACGCCATGGCTGACGGTATTTACGAAGGCTTTGGCGGCTGAGCTCTCCAGGATAAAGGAGCAGGTCAGGGAATTGTCCGTGGATATCAAAATTAAACAAAAAATGGGTCAGCAGGTGGCCCTTTCCGAGAGACAGATGAAAATCGTAGAATACCTGAATTCAAACGGAGAAATATCCATGGCAGAAGCCAGGGGCGTGTTGTCCATGGTTTCCGAAGATACTATTTTACGTGAACTTCGATATCTGATGGACAAAGGAGTAATTACAAAAAGAGGGTCAACCAAGGCCGCAAGATATTTACTGCAAAAATAAGATGAAATTTGACCCGAACATGTTTTATATCATGCTGGCGTTGCCTATGCTTTTCGGACTGACCTTGGTGGGAGAGGGCATATATCAGTTGAAGCATTATGAGTCCGGCTGGGTGAACGTGCTTTTGGGGGTGGTATTTGTGATCGTCGTGATATTCGGCTATTTTTACGTAATTTCCACAAGCTTCCCATGAAACCAGTATAATATAGACATGGATTTTGCCGGCTTTTCCGGGTATCTGGAAGAATTGGAGAAGACAGGTTCCCGTCTGGAAATGACGAGAGTACTGGCGCAAATGTTTGCCAAAGCTACACCTGATGAGGGCAAGTTGATGGCGTATTTGTCTCAGGGCAGGCTAGGACCGGCGTATGACAATCCGAATATGGGTGTAGCGGATAAACAAGTGGTTAAAGCGATACAGCGCCTGAGTGAAAAAGACGCCGGAAAGTTGTTCAGGGAATATGGGGATTTGGGACTGGTGGCAGAGAAAATAAAATCTCAAATCCCAAGCCTGCCTGCCGGCAGGCAGGTCACCAAATCCCAAATAAATCACAATATTCAAACCCCAAAAGTGCATGAAATGCTGATGGAAATAGCCAAAGCAGGAGGGCTGGGAAGTCAGGAGAAAAAGATACAGCTGATCGGCGACCTGTTAACCCGTTTGGAGCCAAAATCGGCGAAGTACGCAGTCAGGATTATTTTGGGTAAATTGCGAACCGGGTTTTCGGATATGACTGTGCTGGACAGTCTTTCATGGATGATTGCCGGGGATAAAAGCCTTCGTAAAGACCTGGAGCAGATATATAACGTGAGGGCAGATCTTGGGGAATTAGTCGAAAAAGTTAAATCACACATAACAAACCTGCCTGCCGGACGGGCAGGTGACAAATCAAATTCCAAATTCAAGATCCAGAATATGAAGATTGAGCCGGAAGCGGGGACACCGGTGCTGATGGCGAGAGGGGAAAGGGCTGCCTCGGCGCGGGAGATTTGGGAAAGGACGGGTCAAGCGGCGATGGAATACAAGCTGGACGGCTTAAGAATTCAGGCTCATATAAAAAGTGGAAAAGTAAATTTGTTTTCCAGAGGACTGGAAAATGTGACGGAGATGTATCCCGATGTGGTGGATGGACTGGAGAAGCAGATCAAACAAGAGTGCATAGTCGAAGGAGAGATGATTGCCGTGGGGAACAACGGCAAGTTCCTGACATTTCAGGAAACTGTTCAACGCAAACGGAAGTACAACATTGCCGAAATGGTAGGGAAGATCCCCCTTAAACTGTACGTATTTGATATTCTGGCAGCGGACGGAAAAGGCTATTTGGATTTGCCCAATGATAAGAGAAGGGAACTTCTGGAAGCGGCCCTGGATACCCGGAAGGGGGACACCGTCCGGCTGATGCCCAGAAAAATCGCACACGGAGTAACTGATATTGAGAAATATTTTGCCGAAGCGATAAAAGACGGGACCGAAGGGATATTCGTCAAAAAACTGGACAGCGTATATCAGGCCGGCAGCCGGAATTTTAATTGGATAAAGTATAAAAAAAGCTATGACAAATCAACTATTGCCGACACAATAGATGCAGTAGTGATGGGATACGATGCAGGACAAGGAAAAAGGTCGGGTTTCGGGATAGGTGACTTTTTGATAGGGGTATACGAACCAAAAGAAGACAAATATCTGACAGTCGCCAAAATCGGCACGGGGCTGACAGATGAGGAGTGGCGCGAAATGAAAGCTCAAGGTTCAAAGTACAATGTGCCATCGAAACCGGGAAATTACGAAGTAAGTAAGTTAATGGGGTGCGACGTCTGGGTGAAACCTAAAATAGTGGTGGAGATAAAGGCAGATGAAATTACCAAGTCACCGATGCACACTTCCGGTTACGCCCTGCGATTTCCCCGGCTGGTGGGATGGAGGGAAAAACAGCCGGAGGATGCTACATCGGTGGGGGAAATTATCAAGTTATATCAGATGCAGAAGAAGTAACGTAATATAATGTTCAATGAGGGATGGAGGTGATGAGTAAATGGCGGTAAAAAAAGAGGAGAATACTACGAATAATCCCACCTGGTCGCCTAATGCAGCTGCCGCGCTGGGCTATGCACCGTTTGTGGGCTGGCTGGCGGCGATCGCCCTGCTTTTGGTGGAAAAGGATAAATCTGTCAGATGGAACGCGGTGCAGGCCCTGATATTTGGGCTGCTGATAATCGTGACCACTTCCATAATGAAAGGTATCATTGTATTAAACCTGCTTTCGCCCTTGGTGTGGATAGCAGGAATGGTAATACAGTTGGTTTGGGTAGTAAAAGCCTATCAAAAACAGGATACCCGAATGCCGTATCTTTCTGAACTAACAGACCGGCTGCTTAAAAAAGCTTATCAATGAACCAGGCGCAAAACTCAATGCTGGAAAAAATCCGGCAGTATGGGGTGTCCGATGAACGGGTGATAACGGTGATGGGGGAGGTAGACAGGGCTGATTTTGTCCTTCCGGAACAGAAACAGTTTGCTTATGAAGACAGACCACTGAATATCGGATACGGACAGACGATATCGCAGCCATATACGGTAGCAAGGATGATAGAACTTTTATTGCCTGCATTGCCTTCAATGCCTCCATTTAGTCAGATGGTACTGGAAATAGGGGCAGGGAGCGGTTACCAGACCGCAATTCTTTCCAGGTTGTTTGAAAGGGTACTTGCCATAGAGGTGATCCCGGAATTGGCTCAGAAAGCGAGACTTAAGATGAATGATTCAGGATTTGAGAATGTAAAAGTAAAAGCCGGGGATGGGAAGGAGGGGTGGGAGGAATATTCTCCGTATGATGCTATTATTTCTGCGGCGGATGCAGCTGAAGTACCGGATGCCTGGGTGGAACAACTAAATACCGGAGGCAGAATTGTTTCACCCGTGAGAGGGGAGATGGTGCGGCTGACCAAGATGACGGAAGGGAGTTTTATTAAAGAGAATTTCGGAAAATTCAGTTTTGTACCCCTAGTTTGATCATATTGCACGGTTTTTTCCGGACCGGTAATCGCGCTTGAAGTAATTATTTGTCACCGCGCGTTACCTACATACTTGTTACGCCCCGTACTATACCCGTATCCCTGTGTCAGATCACGGCGTGACTGCGTAAGTTCCTTCAAAACCATGCAACACGATCGATTTCGGGTAGAATAGTAAAAGGAAACTTATGAAAATAATTGTCGGTCTGGGAAATCCGGGGGCGGAGTACGCGCTGACAAGGCACAATGCCGGCATGATGCTGGTGGATAAGATGGCGGACACCTTGTCCGGGGAAAGCAGTTATGGGTGGAGGAAGTTTTACGGGATATACGTTTTTAAAACTCCGGAGGTGGTGCTGGCTAAAACGGGGAATTATTTTATGAACCAATCGGGAAGCCTGATTAATGATTTAAGAAATTTGAAATATGATTTCCGGGATTTGTACGTGGCGCATGATGATTTGGACCTGAACCTGGGCGATTACAAGATTCAATTCGGGAAAGGTCCCAAAGTCCACAACGGAGTGAATTCGGTGGAAGAGGCGCTGGGGACAAAAGATTTTTGGAGGGTAAGAATTGGGATAGATAAGAGGGCGGGAGAGCAGGAGAGTAGTAGAACAGGAGAAGAATATGTATTGCAAAAATTTACGGCAGAGGAAAGAGAAACACTGGAAGAAGTATTGGAAAAAATAATGAAGGGGTTGACGTGAGCCGGGAGGGTGAAGGAGTAGGCTACCCTACCGAAGTGGGAGTAGAAAAGCAGGTGCTTAAAGGGTTGGTATTGAATACCATATTGAGGGATTTGGGGCGCGGTGCGGTAATGCTGTTTCTGCCTGTGCACTTATACCGCGTGGGAGGGATAGACCTGCTTTTAAAATATGTAATCGTGTCCCGGGGGACAGAGATTTTGATCGGGCATCATATGGCCAGGATAATCGGAAAGGTGGGTTTTAAGGCGGCAGTTATCATGTCGGGAATATTGGGCGGAGTAGTATATACATTGTTTAAATATGCTGCGGATGAATGGTGGTGGGTGGCTGTGGCAGGCAGCCTGGCTGCGGTATCAATTATTTCCTACTGGATTCCCCACCATTTGCTGTTTTTGGAAACAGATAAAGAAAGATTTGGTGAACGGGCCAGCTGGCTTTCCATAATTGCCAGATGGAGCCAGGTATTGGGACCGCTGGCGGGAGGATTCCTGATTGTCAGACTGGGCTTTGGCGGATTGTTTGAGTGGGGAGTAATAATGCTCCTGTTGTCCACTCTGCCTATCTGGCTTCTTGAGCCGGACAACCTGAAATGGAAATTTCATGTAGCTCACTACTGGAAAAAGCTGGAAGGAAAGTGGTTTTCCCGGGATCTTCTGGCTTATATGGGATATGGGATGGAAGAAACAATGCTGGAGGTAATGTGGCCGGTATTTTTGTGGGAAATACTCAAATCCCCGGTGGTACTGGGCGGCTACAAAAGCCTGGTCCTTGTGGCGTCTTCACTGATGGTATTGATTGTCGGCAAACGGCAGGATAAAGGCAGTCTGGGCTGGCTATTCGTGCCGGTAACGGCGATTTTATCCGGTATATGGATTGTGAGAGGGTTATGGAGCAACCCGTTGGGACTGGTAACACTTGACGTGATAGACGGGTGGGCGGCGATCCTGATGGTTTTGCCGTTTGGGGTTTACGCTTTGCGCAGGGCAAAGGTGGCAGACAGTCCGCTGTATATAGTGGAAAGAGAGGCAGGCCTTAACCTGGGAAGGGTGGTAGCGGCGGGGATATCGGCGGTAATTATCGGGCTTGGCGGAGGGTGGAGTCTGATGGTGTTGATAGGAGTAGCGGGGCTTCTTTTGATGAATCTGCTGCCGAAGACGGAAGCAGGATAGAATTTGATTTTGATTCGCATTTTGCCGGATCGGTAATCGCGACTTTTTTGTAAGTATTGTCTTCCCGCGTTACCTACATGCTCGACGACTTGAATAGTTTGGTGTAAAACTGGATAACCTGAAGTCGTCTGCGCAAGTTCCTTAAAACGCAAATCAAAATCATATATTAAATTTTCTTTATGAAATCTTTAAAACAATTGATTGACGACAAAAAACCGGTAGACAGGAACAAGTTTGTCACACGTGAATACCAGGATTACGGCTACCGGCTGGCGATGGAACTTGGGGATCCGAAGCATAAATCCCTGTATATTCGCCTGGCGAAGGAAACGAAAAGGGCGATTCTGGAGCAGTGCAGGAGTTATGTAATGGACTCAAACGCGGAAAACAAGGGAGCTCTTTTTATGTGGAAGCTGAAGGAGGTAAGAAAAGCAGGAGTCAGCCAGGGGTCAGATGTAGGTCAAGATAATACCGGCCAGTAAAAGGATAATGTCGGGTATATGAAAATTGACGATGAGAGGTTTGCCACGGAAGCTAAACATTTGATGAAACATTACCCTTCGGGGCCCTGGGCTGAGGACATAGCGAAAAAGTTGGGAGTACCGGGACTTTATTTTACCGGTGACCAAATTGCAGGATTACTGGATGCGAGAAGAAATCGTCATAACGAGGTACATAAGAGGGTGAATATTATGGCCGGACAGATATTATTTTGGAATACCTGTGCACAGGCATTGAAAATGGGGAAACGCCTGCCGGAATTCAGCAGGAGCAGGATTGTGGATGACCCGGGAGTTACTTGGGAAGAAGCGGCTGAAGCGCGGGGGAAAAGCGTGGAGCAGATTGTGGAAGAATATCGAAAAAACAATGAAATTTATTGGGATAGGGTGTGGAGCGAACTTGAAGAGACCGGCATTGCCGGATATTTGTGGCACGGAATGGCTCACAACCATTTTAAACTAGCCCGGAGCCTGAAACTGGAACCATGATGGTATTAGGCAGCGGGGAGGGAATTGATTCCGGCCAGGGCTGTTCGTGGGCGTTATAATTTCTTCCCCAACGGGTCTTTATTTCCTCGATATATTCCCTATTTGAATCCCAAGCCTGACGGTCTTTCCGGTTTATAAAGCGATGGGCATTCCAGCCGTTGGCTCCAGGTATTCGATGGCACGGGTGAGAAAGTAATTTAAAACCCAGAAAACCTCCAGATTGCGGTCAGTTTCCGCTGCCCGTACAAGTATGGGCAGCATGCCTGTCTGCCCCAGGTTTTTTAAGGCATCTCTGTCCAGGTGTTTGAATATCCCGGGTGAAGATAGTTCCTTGATGAATGAATTACAGACAGATGCAGCCTGTTCCGGGGTGGGTTTCAGATGGGAAAAAGTCCCTGCCACTCCTTTGGCCAAAAGATGAACCTGGCGCTCGGGTTCATAAAGCCCGTAAGAACCTACACGATGCAGCAATTTAACAGCTTTGCCTACCACCCGCCAGTCCTGCCGGGCAATCAAGTATTGACCAAAAGGAATATCTATCCGGTGAGGATCCATATCCAGGGAGCCGCAGAAGTCGGTGCAATAAAAAGTGTTTCCCAGTAGGGAGATGGTAACGGTATCGGGAAAATCGTCGCCGTCGAAAATCTTGGCCGTGACAGGGTGTGTATGATCCCGGTTGAGATGAAACTGGAGGGGAATGCCTGAACCCGTTGGGATGGGGAAAGTTGTCAGGTCTTTTGCTCCCCGGCAGGGTATGAATTCACCCAACGTAAAGACACTTTGCAGGTAATTTCGGATAGGGGGAGTGTCGGCCAGCAGGCAATCAAAGTCGGAACCTCTAAATTCCGGGTAATCCCTCAAGCGAAAATACTCATAATGGATGCGGTGGAAATGCCGGGGATTTACCCGCTTTTCGATTTCCAGGCGTTTCCAGCGGGCGAAGCTGCCAAAAAAGGTGGGGGGGAAGTCTCCGGGGCTAATGCCGTATAGGTCGGTCCAAAGCTGTGGCAGCGTTCCGGTTTCCCGGCTTATTTCTTCAAGGGAAAGGGGATAACCTTTTTTAGCTATCTGCCGGTTTACCTCTGATGCCGGAGTCATCCCCATCGCTTCAACTTCCGGCATAGCAATGGGGCCGTAGAATCTGTACCTGTCCCAACCCAGACGGCAAAGAGGCAGAGGTTTTTGGGCACGGACTTCATAACTGCGCTCGTTGGGTTGGGAAGATTCTTTAGGCATGGACTGAAATTTTGTAGCCCCGGTTCCTTAAGGTCAGGATCTGATAAGGGGTGCCGGACAGCTTTTTTTTAAGGTTGCTGATGGAGCGGTCTATAGCCCAGTCTGAATATTTTTCCGCGGCCAGCTTGCCCCAGATGACTCCGGCGATCTCGTCCCGGCTGACCACCTGATGGGGATGAGCCTGGAAGTAATCGAATATCAGTTTTTGCTGGGCTGTCAGCTGGGGAACTGAAGGACCTGCCAAGGTGGTTTCCCGGGAATGTACGGGAGGCGGGAGCAGGGGAATGGAAAACGGGCTGTTTTGTTTGTCCAGGTATGTCAGACTGTCCCAGATCATTTGGACAATCGAATCTATTTGCGGATGATTTTTGGTCTGCGAGAGCAGCTGCAATTCGGATAAGGTAAGGGAGATTAACAATTTGTAGAGTACGTAATGTCCGCCTGAAAGGGTCGAGGCCAGGGAATGGACCGGGGCAGAAATTTTTTGTCCGGAAAAAAACTCCAGCCGGGAGCGGGTATAGTCCAATTCTGCCTGATCAAACAGCGGGAAGTCGATGATATTTTCCTCTATTGCGAGTTTGAGCGGGGAAAGGAGTGGCTGGTTTTTCTTTTCCAAAAGAACGGGAGAACCGATGAAACAAAAGACTATGAAAGACTGTGGGGGGTGGCGGAAAATTCCCCATAACCTTTGAAGAGTCCGGATGGATTCAGGGTTGGTCAACATTTTTTCCGCTTGATATAGAACGATCACCAGATGATGGTCTCTGGAGATACTTGTAAGAGCTGCTTCCAGCCCAAGCAGCGAGAGCAGATCATCCGAAGTGCGCAGACGGTTTTCCAGTTCCGTTTTGGCACCGGGGGAAAGGAGGGACGATTGCAATAGTTTAATACTGAGGGTATTGATCAAGCGGCGGGGGGAAAGGTTTTCGTCTTCGAGAACCAGGAAGGTAAATTTATTATTATCTATAAATTCGGACAGGAATTCAGGATCGTATTCGAGAATAAACTTAAAATATGAGCTGCGGGAGGACTGAGGCAGACCGATGAGTGTAGAGGAAAGCCCTTTTTTGAAGGCGCCAAAAACCCGGTCGTAGCGGGGATGAAGATATTTGGGGGGGAGGGGATAAGTGTAGTCCATACCGGAAGCAGGAGACGATATTATAGGATGCGGGAAGACGGGAGTCAATCAGGGTCAGGTTCGGTCAGGTCAGGCAAAGGTCAGGTGCGGGTCAAGCTTTAGATTTCTAGGCAGGGGAAAATTCAGAGCATGGTTGCAGAGATTGAAAAATTCCGGATCAATGAGTACCGCTCCAAGGGCGGCCTGGTGGCAGAGGAGATCAAACTAGGGAAGAAGATAATAGTGGATAACCGTACCGTAACTTTTGAAAGCCTAAAAGGATTGAAGCAGGTTAGAGATTACCCTGACGGGACGGTACAGGTGAGTATTAAAAGAGGTTCAGGGACTTTTACTCCTTCGATAACAATAAATGGTGAAGTCTTTTTTTATGATACCAAGTCGGGCATCGAGATGTTTCTTAAGGGAGTGGGTACTTCCGTAACATTAGATCACCAGAAATGGATTGGTCCGGAAAAAAAAGGTGTTGATAATTTTTGGTATAAGGTAACCAAGACGGGTTAGGCGGTGTCAGGCAAAGGTCAGGTGCGGGTCAAGTAACAGCGACAGACTTGGAGGAAAATCCTGAACATGGCAGCGGAAGGCGTACGAAAATTTACCGCCCGGGTGGATATTATCCGCAGCGGAGAAAAGGGTCCCTTAAAAAGATGGGGGAGGATGGAATACAACTATTCAGTTTGGTCTAGGTTGACTCCGGAAATGCTGGATGATTTTAGCCTGAAGCCGGGATTGGTGGGCCATGGGGAAATTCCCGGACTGGCAGAAGTAAAAGTGGGACGGAATTTTACCGATGTGAAGTTATTCAGAGAAGAATTAGCAGAGGGAACATTCATAACTACAGGGGGACCGCATAAAAGGCAAGAGAATATCAAATGGCGGGAACAAATTGATGCCGTAGGGATCATTGCAATCGCTTTAAACAGGGTGGGAGAGTATGTGGAATGGCAGGCAGAGGGAAGACATGACGATTTTGAGGTAAGAGTGGTTAACTTAAAAAACCGGATGCCCAGCAGATATCCGGAAAAATGTTCTTTGGGAAGCAGGATAGACCCGCTTAAGTTTTTTTGGCTGAATGAGGTACGCAGACTTGAGAGTTGGATCGGATGGGATCCGGAATTTGTGCGCCAGGAAATAGGAAAATTGAAGGAAGAAGAAGTGGAGAAGACCATAAAAGTCCTGGAGGTTCTGAAGGATTCACTTGGAAAAGGGGAGACGCTGGAAAATATCGCCTTTTCCGGCCTATTTGATGAGAGCTGTTTTCTGGCTTCTGCCAACCGCAGTGTTAATCCAAGGCGGACTTCATTAGCCCAGATCGAAGCCGGAATATTACTAGAGAGTGAAAAGAGGAAGAAGGATAAATGAAAATACTTAATATTCATCTGGGTTTCGGGGGCGGCAGGGAGGCAAGCATATCCATTGATGACGAGGGGAAAGCGCATCTTTGGGAAACTGAGTGGATGGGAGGGTTGCCGTTTATTGGCAGGTTGGGAGAAATAAACCACAAAGAATTGGGAATGATGATGAAGGAAGCAAAAGATAAACATGTGACCATCAGAGGGGAGAGACAGAGATAGCGGCTTTGACAGGCGGAGAGTGATATTGCATACTGTGAGGGATGGGAGTGAGGATAAAAAACCCTAAAGAAACTTTGTGGATTGCGGGGCCGCTTCTTTTCGTCCTTTTGGTACGGATGGTGAGAGCGTACGCGACACGGCTTAACCCGGCATTTAACTGGCCTCCGGTACTACTGGGAAACGCGTTTTTGGCTATCGGGTGGGGTCTGGGGTATTTTCTGGCTGAGGCGGATCATGTATTTTATGCCACCATGTGCGATCCGCAGGATGAGACCTGCCGTCTGGTAAAAGAAGAATGGGAGAGAAAAAACTGGCGCAATGCCTGGGGTATTTTGGAAAGGACCAAGGGAGAAAGAAAGCGTCTTCCAATAAGAAACATGCTGACGATATTTATTCTCCTGGGAGTGGGGATATGGGTGGTTTCTTCTTCGGGGAGCATGCTGGCGTCCGGAATGGTGATGGGGCTTCTGGTGAGACTGTTTTCAGAGGCAGTCAGAGACGCGGAATACAAAAAGTGGTACTGGGTATTTGCCCGGGATTTTACCCCCATGGAACACAGAGGATTTCTGACGGCCTGGGGTCTGGTACTTTTATTTTCCCTGGTTCTTTTGATGAGAGGTTTTTGAAACTGATGACCCTGCTGGGAATTATTTTGCTGTGGTCTTTGGTAGGAAGCATTTTTTCTCTGGTGGGCGGGATATTGCTGACTTTTAAAAAATCAAAATTTTCGCACAGCCAGTCCTTGGTAATGATTTCCTTCGCGGCGGGGGTACTTCTCTCCACAGCTTTTCTCGATCTTCTTCCGGAAGCGGCGGAAATGGGAATACAATGGCCATTTGTTCTTGGGGGAATTGTTTTTCTGTTTGTTTTTGAGAAAGTACTGAACTGGCATCATCATGACATAGCTGATGAACAAGTGACTCAGACCCCGGCGCTGATCACACTGGGAGATACGGTACACAATCTGATAGACGGGATGGTGATTGCAGGAGCTTTCCTGGTATCCATCCCTTCCGGAATAGTAATATCCCTGGCTGTGGCGGCACATGAAATACCGCATGAAATGGCGGATTTCGGGGTGCTGTTGTCTAAGGGATGGAGCCGGACAAAAACTATCGCGGTGAACGTACTCAGCGCTATGGTGTCCCTGGTCGGAGCAGTGGGTTTTTATTTTATCGGCAGCAGGGCGGAATTTATTTTGCCGTATTTATTGTCTTTTTCTGCCGGCAGCTTTATATATCTGGCATGTTCAGATCTGATTCCGGAACTGCATCACTGCCATGGGGATGAATGCGATATCAAAAACAGCTGGTGGCAGATACCTGTATTCCTGCTGGGAATATTTGTGGTTTGGAGCTTAATAACTTTGCTGGAGGGATAATTATTACTTTTCATTTCCCAATTTAACATTTTTAACTCACTTGGTACTAATAAGAGACTGTGATATAAATTGAATTATGGCGGCAGTGCATTTTACGAAGATCGATTTTGACGAGAAGATCAAAACGGGGGTGACCCTGGTAGATTTTTGGGCGGAATGGTGCGGACCTTGCAGGATAGCAGCACCGGTAATTGAAGAGTTGTCCGGCGAATACGCGGGTAAAGTGAATGTGGGGAAGGTGGATGTAGATGCCGAACCGGAACTGGCAGGGAAATACGGAGTGATGAGCATCCCGACGGTTATACTTTACAAAGACGGGCTGGAGATAGGCAGGCAGGTGGGATTTGCCGGTAAGCCGGGATATTTGCAATTATTGCAAAAGGCAGGGGTATAATAAATCAGTGTTTGTAATAGCACCTGCAAATAATCTAGGGAGAGTTTATGACGGAGCGAAGGCATTGGGGGACAGTTGGTGTCGGGGTATGGATTACTTCTGGTGCAGAAGAATTGGGGGAGGGAACGGGATCAGCTTGATAAATTCATTGTTGATTTTTATTGTTATCGGGGGAGTGTTTTACCTAGTAAAGAAAGACAGAGAAAGAGCGAAGAAATCTCAAGTCAGAGTCCGTAGTTCCCAACCCAAATAAGATAATCCTGGCCGTTGACAATCCCGTTGTTATTAAAGTCCCCGAATTCTCTGCCGGTAAGGTTTTGGCCGTAATTACCTACCCAAATGAGATAATCCTGGCCGTCCACTTTGCCGTTGCAGTTGGCATCTCCGGGAATACACTGGGAATCCGTGGGAGAAGTATCGGGAATGATACTTCCCAGGGCAGCGGCTGCATCTAAAATCCCACTGCCGTGTTCCAAGGTATTGTATGCGGGTATGGAAAATTTTTCTGCCGTTTGGGTGAGGATACTTTTTATCTGGTCCGGTGTCAGATCAGGGTCGGCGCTAAGCATGAGGGCGATGACACCCGTAACATGGGGAGAGGCAATTGAGGTACCGATCTTCAGGCCGCATATTTCAGAGAGTTCGGACCCATCGGATGTAAGACAATAACGTCCGAGTTCGAGATCCGTAACATAGGTAAATTCAGTAGGATTGCCTTTAATAATAGTTTGTTGGAGGATACCGTCCGGCATGCGATCGAAGTTGGCATCCAAAATATTCCAATTGTCGTCTAATACCTGACCCCCGGGGGCAATCAGATCTACCCCTCTTCCGTTGATGTCTCCGAAGACCGGATCCTGCCGGGTGTAAGGATGGAACTGGGAATAGCTGGCCCGGGCATTATCCCAACGGGATGCGCCTACTGCGATAGTTTCCGGAAAACAGGCAGGACATGCAAGGGGAACCTCTGTATAAATTTCCCCCCAATTACCGGTAGGGGCAACTACGACGACATTGCCGGCGGTAACTACCTGCACTGCCTGGCGTAACAGCAGGTCATATTCTTCACCGCCAAAGCTAAGGTTTATAACCCGGGCGCCTTTTTCCATAGCGTACATCATGCCTGAAATGATATCCAAAGTAGAACCGGTTCCCCCCGGGCAGGAAAGGGAGCGGATGGGAACAACGGTGATATTCGGGGCGATACCGGCGGAGTGGACGGAATTGTCTGTGTTTTGGGAAATGATGGCAGTTATGTGGGTACCATGGCCTTCCATGTCGTTGGGATGGTTTGTAACCTCCTGTTGGGGCAGGGGGTTTCCGGTATCACAATCGTATGAAAGAAAGCTGGCCGGATCTGAAAATGCTACCTGCGTCAACTCCGGTGCTTGTCGGTATTGATTTGTGCCGTCTAGATAATCCTCAAACGCTACACCTGTATCTATGACGGCTACTCTTACGGAACGCGAGCCTCGGGAAGGAATCATGTCCCATGCCCGGGGAAGATTGATGCGCACAAGATTCCATTGGAAGTAATAAAGAGGGTTGGTGGATATCGAGGGTGAAAAATAAGGATCATTGGGAAAGGAAGCAATATTGTAGATATAATTTGGCTGGGCAACCTGAATCCCCGGGTCGTTTTTAAATTGTATAAGAGCAGAGGAGGTAGCTGACGGGTCCAGATTTAAGGCAATAATACCGTGCTTTTGGTAAGCGGATTTTACGGGAAGGTTACCCAAGATTTCCGTAGCCTTGGAAAAGCCGTTTATTTTGTATTTACCGGAAGCTGAATCTTTTTCCAGGGTAAAAGGGCTTTTAGGGCGAATCAGTATCTGACCTTTCACCTGTTTGGGGGCGGAGGCCGCATGCCCTGACGCGGGAAGCAGGTAAACTACTACAAAAAGCAGCGCCAGCAAGGGAAGTGAGCGGGACATGAGGGTATTTTTATAGTAACCTCCTTGCAGCAAACCGTCAAATAAGGGTTGCAGTCAGGTAAAGTTAAAACTATTATGATGAGGACATGGAAGATAAAAAGGCAGACACGATAATTATCGGAAGCGGACCGGCGGGGCTTACGGCGGCCATTTATACTTCACGTGCGGACTTGAAAACGGTGGTCATAGCGGGGTCCAAATGGGGTGGTCAACTGATGCTGACCACCGAAGTGGAAAATTTCCCGGGATTTCCCGAAGGGATAATTGGACCGGAACTGATGGAGCGGATGCGCCGGCAGGCTGAAAGATTCGGAACAGAGATAATAGATGAGGATATCGTCAGGCTGGAGAAAAAAGATGACTGCTTTGCGGTGAAAACTGCTAATCGTGAAATGTGCGGACGGACAGTGATAGTATCTACAGGAGCTGTAACCAGGTGGCTGCAAGTGCCGGGGGAGGAAAAGCTTATCGGGAGGGGAATATCATCCTGCGCTCCATGCGACGCGCCGTTTTTCAAAGAGAAAAAGGTATTGGTTGTCGGCGGGGGAGATGCGGCTATGGAAGAGGCGCTGGTTATGACCAAGTTTGCCAGGGAGGTGGTGGTCGTGCACCGCCGGGACAGTTTCCGGGCCAGCAAAATTATGCAAGAGAGAGTATTGAAACACCCTAAAATCACCATATTATGGGATACCTGCCTGACGGAGTATTTGGGCGAGGAAAAACTGAAAGGCGTGAAACTAAAAAATCTGAAAAACGGGACGGTACAGGAGGCGGAAGCAGACGGGGTGTTTGTGGCTATCGGGCACTTACCAGCTACGGAACTTTTTGCCGGGCAGCTGGAACTTGACGAAAAAGGATTTGTGATACGAGGTAAAAATGGAAAATATCTGACAATGACCAACCTGGACGGAGTATTTGCCGCAGGAGACGTACATGACCACAGCTACAAACAGGCGATCACCGCTGCCGGATACGGATGCGAGGCAGCGCTGGAAGTAGAGAAATGGCTGATGGAGAAGAAGTGATATGTTTGATGAGATAGCGGAAAAGGTCACGAAAAAATTATTAGAGGTTGTGGAAGTATCGGGGAAAGAGTTTGAAGTTCTCAAAAAGAAATATTCCGGGAAAGGAGCCGAAACCGTACAAGGGTATTGGGAAGAGACCGACGGGACGAAGCCGATTCTCAACGAGGGTGTGTCGGAATGTGCCGCTTTTCTGATAAGAAACAGAAAATCCGGCGGAATTATCCACGGTCATTTTCCGGATGTGAACGCGGATAGGACAAGACAGAAGGACCGGGAGATTATCAATCATGCAGTAGAAATTTACCGGGAGGCACCTGGCGAAAAAGATGTCAGGCTGCCAACGGAAAGAGAACAGAATATTCTTTCCATAATCGAATTTGATCCATGGTATGAAAATTATCGGAAAATGCTATCCAGGGTGGGAGAATGGGTTAAAGAATCGGGAAGCAGCAGTGTGGAAATATATTTATTCGGGCAGAACCCCCCGGAGATATTGCCCGATGAGTCGGATCAGGCCGGCATTATGGTGCGCACTCTAAAGATTCAGAATGCGGTGAATGCGGATCTGCTAGCCCTGGGGATACCAATGGCAAATGTTTGTGACAAGAGAAGAGCAGATAGGGCAAGAGTGGAAGATATTCTATTTCTGCCCGAAGGAAAATCCGATCTGCCAGGACGGAGAGAGAGGAAAATAATCCATAGTGCGAGAAGGGAACAGTCACCTATGATTGGCCTATAGTTGCTATTGTTTATGTTTTTGAGTAAAATCGGCAGATGAGTGAGTATCCCAGGTCCGCCGCACTGGACGTGTTGCGAAGGATCAGATTCCAAGTACAAAATAAGGACGAATATGGTTCGGAGACTCAAAAAGATGTCGTCAGGATTGTGGAGAGTTTTGTGCCGGCATATTTGGGCATAGGTGGAAATTTCGACGGGGTAATGCAGGAGATGTCCTGTAAGTATACAGGCCCCGAGTTGTCTAAATGGAAAGAAACTTTTGAGGATAACGTAGGTGAAACTATTGATATGATATTGGGGACCGAAGATCCCGTAGAAACTTTGGTCCAAGAAAGAAATAAGCGGTGGGGAAATCAGGGGGTGAATGAAGCCGGGATGATACTTTCCCCGCTTTCTTCCGGGATTCTGGTAGTAGCAACAATAGCGAGTGAATTGAGAAGAAGGGGTGTAGATTTACCGCCGGTATTTCCGGCAGTGACCGGTGCGAAAGGTGAGGCATGGCTACCAAGTGTGCAAGCTCCCCGGTCGGTGATAATTTTGGATGACTTCGTACAAGGAAGAAATACACAAATAGCAGTTGAAGCTGAAGTGGCCAGAAAATGGCCCGGGACGAAGATTATCCGTTAAGCAGGAATATAGTAAAATGCGGCTATGAACAAGGACGAAAGATTGATGGAAGCAACCAGAAGGACAAGAGATGTTTTGCGCAGGCTGCGGACAGCGGCGATAGGAGATTGCGGGAAATTTAACACAGAAATAAGGCCGGTTGCGGAAGCATTGGCGCAAGGGTTGGCAGAACATTATTTGGGCAAAGGTAAACCGAAAGTCCTTGGAGGACTGCTGACGGAGGCGATAACTAAATGGGGTGACCATCGGGTCTCATTTGATAACATGACTGATATCCTGACCGTACATTGGTTTTTTGGGGCCTTGGCGGAGGCAGAAAATCCCATGGAACGTCTCCTGGCAGCGAACCAGATGGACCCGATGGATAAACCGGGGAAAGAAGACCTGGTGGTGACACCGTTGTCCACGGGGTTGATGGCGGTGGCGCTTGTGGTATTGGCGGAAAGGAAGAGGCGCCGGAAGGTACCGAAATATGCAGCAGCGGCAGTGCCCAGCGGACGGATTAAACAAACTGTCTGCCTCCCTGATGTGAATCTGCCGGATGAAGGAAGGATATTTATTATTGATGATCAAATAGTGGGGGGAAGAACATATAGGGCTCTGCTGGAAGCGATGATCAGGCAATGGGGGGTTAAGAAGCAGGAAGTAGAGACGCCTGGATCTGGGTATGGGTTGCAGGAGGGATTCTTTTAGGATATATTGATTTGATCATGGCTACGAAAAGGATCAGCAGGAAACCAAAAGATGAAATTGAGGAGTTTATAGTAGATGAGACTGAAATAAAGTCTAACGTTCCCGCATCAAATCCCCGGCAGTCTAACAGGAGTATGTGGGAAAAGATGGGGCCGGTGATGCTGGCGTTGCTTTTATTGCTGGCATTCGGTCTGGGGAGCATGTGGAGCAAAATAAAATATTTAGAGGCGGGCGGAACCGGTGCGAAGGCTGTAGGCGGAAAATTTACCGATGCGCTGAAAACTTATGCCAAAGAGTTAAAAATCGACGGGAACAAGCTGGTAAAGTGCGTGGATACCGGCAGTAAAAAACAAATCGTTGATGCTCATGTAAGCGAAGGAACGGGGCTGGGAGTGCAAGGGACTCCGGGATTTTTTATCAACGGAAGATTCCTTGGGGGGGCCTATCCATTTGAGGCGTTTAAGGAAATAATAGATAAAGAGCTGGAAGGAAAATCAACAGAAGATCTCAAGGACTATTCCGAATTGCTGCAGGCAGCTGCCGAACAGGGTTCTTTTGATCCCAAGCCCAAAAAGGTGGAAATAACCGACGCAGCTACCAAGGGGGAAGGCAGCGGAACGGTCACCTTGCTGGAATATTCTGATTTCCAGTGTCCGTTCTGCGCCCGGGCAAAACCTACCGTTGACCAGATAATGCAGGAATATCAAGGAAAAGTTCTATTGGTATATAAGCATTTTCCGCTGAAGCAAATCCACCCTCTGGCGCAAAAAGCAGCAGAGGCAGCTGAATGCGCAAGGGATCAGGGTAAGTTTTGGGAGATGCACGACAAACTGTTTGACAAGCAGGCGGAATGGAGCCCGTTAACGATATAATCGTTCCCAATTAAACGATTTCAGTACTTCAACAGGATTTTTTGTAAAATTGAGAAATGAAACTGGGAGCAAAGGAGTTAAGGGTGAATAAACCAACGGAGCAGGAACTGGCGGGAATCCCACGGAAGCCGATATGGATCGTGCTGGACAATGTAATGGATACCTACAATATAGGATCAATTTTCCGGCTGGCAGATGCGGTAGCGGCGCAGGGGCTGATCCTGTGCGGACGGACGGAAACCCCGCCCAGTTCCCGGATCCACAAGGCGGCGGTGGGAACGGAAGAGTGGGTGCCCTGGCAGTATTTCGCAGATGCGAAAACGGCCATTTCAAGCCTCAAATCCCAAATCCCAAATCTCAAGGCGGTAGCAGTGGAGCAGGATAAGCGCGCAGCCTCAATTTTTAATGTTCAATGGTCGATGTTCAATAAAGGACCGGTGGCGGTAATTGTTGGTCATGAGACGGAGGGGGTATCCAAAGAGGCTTTGGATATGGCGGATGTGATTGTGGAAATACCGATGTGGGGGGTGAACAAATCCCTGAATGTGGTAGTAAGTACGGGGATAGTGCTGTATGGAATATTGGAAGGTATGATAAAGTGAAGTGATGATGCGGGAGAGAATAGGAAAGGTGGCAAGAGAATCCCTGCCGCTGGTTTTGGGGGTAAGGCTGATTAAAGATGGACAAGTACCCCGCGGAGTGGCAAATATTATTTACGGGGATATATTAGGAGGAGGGATTGCGCTGTACATGGGTTTGGCTGTCGAAGTAAAGGGGTGGGGCGATGAAATGCTGGCCCTGGTATTTTATGGATCGGCGAAGGCAATTCTGTCTTTTTTAGCAGATGATATAGACCACATGCGGGTAAATCGCCCAAAATAAAACTGATTAAAAATTTCAGATCGGAAAAGAAAGCGGAGATGCGACAAAGCTGGGGTTTGTATTAGACAATAAGAAGTGAGTGAAATTTAATATCCAGCCTGCTTTACTTTGAGTAAGGATTTAAGTATAATTCCGCTACGTTATGTCAGTCTGCACTTTGACAAGTAGCGAGCTATTTAACTTCTTGTACTTCAGGAAGTGGTAGGAACTTTGTTAATTTATTAACGAAGATAATTTTTGAGAGTTTGATCCTGGCTCAGGATGAACGCTAGCGGCGTGCCTTAAGCATGCAAGTGGAACGGTCCGCCTTCCGCAAGGGAGGCGAGATAGTCGCAGACGGGTGAGTAATACATAGGAATCTACCCTTTGGTGGGGAACAACTTGGCGAAAGCCGGGCTAATACCGCATAAGATCGCAAGATGAAAGGGCGTAACTGCCCGCCGAAGGAGGAGCCTATGGCCTATCAGCTAGTTGGTGGGGTAAAGGCCTACCAAGGCGATGACGGGTAGCTGGACTGAGAGGTCGGTCAGCCACAATAGTACTGAGATACGGACTATACATCTACGGATGGCAGCAACTGGGAATATTGCGCAATGGGCGAAAGCCTGACGCAGCGACGCCGCGTGGAGGATGACGGCCTTCGGGTTGTAAACTCCTTTTGACAGGGAAGCCACGTGCAGTTTCATGCACGTGGGGCGGTACCTGTAGAATAAGCACCTGCTAACCACGTGCCAGCAGCCGCGGTAATACGTGGGGTGCAAGCGTTATCCGGATTTACTGGGCGTAAAGAGTTCGTAGGCGTTTTCCTAAGTTTCGTTTGAAATACCGAGGCTCAACTTCGGGACCGGACGAAATACTAGGAGAATTGAGTAAGCTAGGGGGTGCTGGAACTGATGGTGTAGCAGTGAAATGCGTTGATATCATCAGGAACACCAAGGGCGAAGGCAGGCACCTGGGGCTATACTGACGCTGAGGAACGAAAGCTAGGGGAGCGAAAGGGATTAGAGACCCCTGTAGTCCTAGCCGTAAACCATGCCCGCTTGATCCTCGACCGGCTTGCCGGATAAGGGTCGGAGCTAACGCGTGAAGCGGGCCGCCTGGGGAGTACGGCCGCAAGGCTAAAACTCAAAGGAATTGACGGGAGAGTGCACAACCAGGGGAGCATGTGGTTCAATTCGATACGAAGCGAAGGACCTTACCCAGATTTGACATGCAATCGTACATTCGTCCGGAAACGGATGGAAATCCGCAAGGATGATTGCACAGCTGCTGCATGGCTGTCGTCAGCTCGTGCCGTGGGGTGTCGACTTAAGTGTCGAAACGAGCGCAACCCTTATCGTATGTTCGATAGTCATACGAAACTGCCTTGCCTATAGCGGGGAGGAAGGAGGGGATGACGTCAAGTCAGCATGGCGCTTATGTCTGGGGCCACACACATCCTACAATGGATAGTAACAATGGGTTGCGAAGCCGTAAGGCGGAGCTAATCCCATCAAACCTATCCTCAGTTCAGATTGAGGTCTGCAATTCGACCTCATGAAGATGGACTTGGTAGTAATCGCGGATCAGCAGGCCGCGGTGAATACGTTCTCACTCTTTGTACACACCGCCCATCACGTCAGCAAAGTCGGCAGCACCTGAAATTCTGAGTTTCTCGGGACAAGGGTGAGGTCGGCGATGAGGACGAAGTTGTAACAAGGTATCCCTAGCTGAAGCTGGGGATGGATCACCTCCTTTCTAGGAGATTTAACACCCCGGGATTTAGGTCAAGGCTGCCCGGAAACTAGCCTGACCCATAGGGCAGGGGAACCGAAACTAACGTCAACGTTTCGACCCGCTGTCTATTCCTACCACTTCTTGAAGTATAAAACCTGCCTGCCGGCAGGCAGGGTAAAAAAGACCCGCTTTTCCAAAGGCGGGTTTTTTAATGTGTAATAACCGGCGGAAGGTATCTTCTTACGTATTCGGAACCGTCAATAAAACGAGGATATTTTTTCTTGTTGTAGTTAAAAAGAAAAATAACCGTGAGAGCAACCAGCATAGCATAGAGGGCGATAAAGGGAATAAGTTCTTTTTTAACGGAAATCCGCACTCAGAAAAGTATAGCAATAAATAACTTGCCTGTCTTATTGACCTATAGTGGGGGAGGGGGTAAAATTCCGATTATGCCATTAGAGAAAGGTGTACCTCCATACACGGAAGCGGGAAGCAGGCACGAAAGGGTGGCCACTGAAAGAGAGAAGCAATATGGGAGGGTCACTGAAATTTCAAAATCGTATTTTCAGCTTGCTTGCAAGAGAAATACTTTTTTGGCAGACTTCCAACTGAACGAAAGAGTTCTGGTTGAAGTGTTAGTCTGGACCAAAGACAAGGTTCAAAAATATTTAATGCCAACTGCGGACAGAAAGGATGAGTGTAAGACTCTGGCATTGGCACCGGATGGGACAGTTTATGATTTGACGATATATTTACAATTGATTAGTGAACCAGACAAGGAAGGGGAGAGGTTTCCTTTGGTAAAAGCGGCAAGGAAGGCTTCCCTGATAACAGAAGACTCCGTTTATTGTGATTTACATGCTGATGAGCCAACACCCGGAGATCCTATTACTGCGCGTACAATAGAAATTGGAACCGGTAACAAAAGCGGATACTTAAAGAAGTTTGCGGATAAATTGGAAGCACAAATGAAACCATTTAAACAGAAGTAAAGTAAATTTGGATTTATTAAAGGATGGTATATCAGGAAAAACAGATGAAGTTGACCTATAGTGGGGGAGGAGGTAAAATTCCGGCTATGGCAGGAAATTTTGAAAGATGCACGGGGTGCCCATTGGTACGTGAAGGACATATATGTGAGATACTGGCCAAAGCTGTTGAACTATCCGGCATTAATGATACGGGAGTAAAACAGGTAAAGTTTGAATGTCCAAAACTTATAGAACTCCCACATAGCCGGGACCTTTTTGACTATGGAGTAATAACCATTACAAAAAAAGGGGCAACCTACGGAGAGTGGGGACAGGCGGCTGATGAATTGGGGAAAGCGTTTTTCGGAGGATAGGAGATATTTTTGAAATTTTTGTTGACCTATAGTGGAAGGGGGAGTAAAATTCCCGAATATGAGTCCGCTGGAGGCAGATGTTAAAGCGTATCAAAAAGGTTTGAGTCCCTGGGATAGGGAACAGGAAGCACGCAGAGGGCAGATGTCCAGGATTACCGGGTTAACAGAGGAATATACACACAGGATGGAAAAAAGAACTCCCGGTGCCAAGGGTTATTATCCGAGTCTGGTAGGGGAGATTTTATTTGTCCGTGAATACCACCAAGACGAAATAAGGGAATTTATCATGCCGGTGATGTCTATGATGGATGATGCCAATGACCTGGCAGCGGCTCCGGACGGCACTGTATATCAAATGGAAAAAGATCTGGGATTATTCTTTACCTTGCGGCTGAAGAGCGAGCCGGACAAACATAAGAAGACGTACCCGCTATTGAATAGGGTTAGTGAGAAACTGTTTTCCCATAATCATAAAGACCTGCTGCCGATACATGCACAACCATTAGAGTATCCTTCACCCACCGCTACGTCTCCGGTCGTTGTCATCTTGAGCACTGTAAGTGAATTTTTACCGGCCGACGATTTGAAGGGGATAGCTGATAAACTAGAGCAGCAGCTGGAAGTGGCCAGGTAAGGAAAAATTTAATAATTTTTGTTATTGACAGGGATATTTATCTTTGTTACTATTGTGGGTTCCCTAAGTATATGGATAAAGATAATAAACAAAAAACCGAACCACAAGAAGCAAGCCTTAAAAAAGAGGCAGGGGTACCCACCTGGCTTGAAGGTCATAAACCTCAAGAAATTAAAAATTCAGAACTAAGGAAACTTTGGTTCGGTGAGGGCGGAAACGTAGAAAGCCGGGGATAATTTCAGCGAAGGTAGGGATTTCTTTTTATCAGTTCGGCTTGAGTTGTTTCCACCACACTGGCGATCCAGGCACCGATGAGAGGCAGGCCGCCCATAGCCTGAAGTGCGGTCACTAATACCGACGAGATAATGACAAACCCAATTGTGACTCCAAACGACCAGCCCAGGCCGCGGACAAACCCATCTTTGATTTTATGAAACCAGGATTCCGGTTTGGGGCCGTCCATTAAATCATTGTAACCTCAATGGGGTACAATTGGGAATATGGACAAGAGTAAACTTACCAGGCTGAAAGATCTGGAAGCGAAACTGGCCAAATACAAGCCGATCTATCTTGAAAAAAAGCGGGTATTCCGGGGGGTGAGCCATGAAAACGCGCTGGCGGAACTGCGGTATACACAATTTATGGTCTATAAGGATCTGGTGGAAGGATTGGAGAAAGAGATACGAGCTGTCAAGGCGTCGGAGAAATCCGGGGGCGGAGGGATGAAGGTAGGACCAGGATCCCGGTAGGTGAAGCGGGGGTATTTGTAGGTTCAAAAACAGGAGAAGGGGGCGGAGAAGTGGGAGACAGAGGAATATATACTGGCACGTAAACGGGGGAGGGAGAGTAATTTTTTTCATACCACAAAAGTCCGGTGAACAGGAGCAAGGCCATGGAGCACAGAATCAATGTTCTGGAAGGAGAGAGAAACATAGTAAATTTAACGAAATTATAAACCTTAAGTTTTTTTAAGCACGAGGAAACCGGGGTGACGGGTTGATAAAGGGTTATCCGGGGAGAGATATCTGGATTCAAATCCGGCTTTTTGGGAGAGCAGAGTAAGATTTTTAACTGAGGGTAAAGGATAAGGATGGCTGAGATAGATCCAAAGTGGTAACTCGATGGTAAAAACAGGCCATATGAAAAAACCGCCAGGCATAAGAATCCGATGAATCTGATTCAGGAATCGGGCCGGGTTTTTTATATAACGATTGCCCCACAGAATCGTAACAGCGTTAAAAGTATCTGATTTAACGGGAAAGGGATTATTAAAATCCAGGCGATGTTTATGGATACGGGAATGGGTTGGAATGGCCTTTAGCATTTGCAGATCGTGATCCGTAGCCCATACTTCGTACCCCTGGCCTGCCAATACCGTACTCAGAATTCCGGTTCCGGCCGCCAGTTCCAGAACTGAAGACTTGGGCTTTACCAGGGGTTTTAAATGTTTTACCACTTCTGATGCTAATTGCCGGCGTCCGTTGCGGAGTACATATCGATGGTACTTTTGAGGATTTAAATAGTGGCGACTGAAAGCGGTATTTAAGAATGTGGGGAAATTTTGAGGTGCTACCATTTGCTTATTTCTTAGTGCGAGTGAAGAAAGGAAAATTGCACTGACCTAAACCGGTGGGCGGACGTGGAATATCAAAAGCCTTACGGCTTTCTCTATCCCTCGCTGTGCTCGTGATCGAAACACGAGCCTCATTCTTATAACGAAAGTATTTACGTTAGTAGTGGGCACTGATGGAGTCGAACCATCCGCCTCTTTCTTATCAGGAAAGCGTTCTACCGATGAACTAAGTGCCCAATAGTCAGTGCGATATCGGAAAAGCGTCCCGCCTGACGGCGGGCAGGTCTACCGCTGAACCAGCGGCCCGATTTGGGATAAATTATACCTTAAATACATACAATTAGGGGATAGAGTGGGGTATAATTCAAGGTTGGTATGAAAAAATTTCTGAGTCGCAGGAATATTGTTTTGCTTGTAATTATCGCCCTTTTAGGCGGTTTGTTCCTGTGGAACAGAAACCGGGTAAAAAACGGCATCGAACAAGTATTAACGGAGGTGAAAAGGGGAAACATAATCGCCGAGACCAGCTTCCCCGGTAAAATTGAATCTGAAAGGAAAGCTGTACTTAATTTTGCCACTATCGGAAAAGCCGGCTATGTGAATGTCAAAGAAGGGGATACAGTGAGCCGGGGGCAGTTACTGGCGGGTTTGGACATCAGAGATTTGGGAGCGGCGGAGACAGCGGCTTATTATAAATACCTGGCGGCAGATGCCAATGCAAAAAAGATCGAAGACGACTTGAAGGGTAAAGATACAACGGAGACATTCACGGAAAAAAATACCCGGGTAGCCGCACAGACAGCTCGAGACGCAGCTTACGACGCTTGGCAGACAGCCAGAAGGGCAACCTTCAATGGCAATCTGACAGCCCCGTTTGCAGGGGTGGTAACTGAGATGACTTTCCAAGCGATAGGGGATACGGTGGGGGTGACCGACGGGGTGACTGTGGTTGACCCCGAAAATTTGTATTTTGAGATAGAGGTGGATGAGGCGGACTTTGCTCAGATAGAGGTTGGAGAAGGGGTAAAAGTTGTTCTGGACGCATTTCCGGAAGATGAATTTCCCGGATACGTATCACTGATCGGATTTCAGACCAGACTTTCTTCTTCCGGGGCGACGGTTGTCCCCATTAAGGTTACCCTAGCTGAAGATTCCAGGCTGAGGTTGGGGTTAAACGGAGATGCCATGATCGAATTGGGAAGGGCAGAAAATACTTTATATTTGCCGTATGAAGCAGTGATAGACGGGGAGGTGACACTCCCGGGCGGGGAAAAGAAAAAGGTAGAGACCGGGTTGGAGACGGATACGGATATTGAGATAAAGGCGGGGTTGAATGAAGGGGAGAAAGTGGTGGTTAAATAATTAAGGGCGATTCATGAATCGCCCGTACAAAAATATGAATAAAGCAAATTCCGTAGTCAGGTTTGAAGGAGTCAGCCGGTGGTACGGAGACCCCAACGATGAGGACCGGCTGGTAAGGGCGCTGGATAAAATCAGCTTTGAGATTGAAAGCGGAGAGTTTGTAGCCATTACCGGACCGTCCGGATCCGGAAAATCCACGCTGCTCCACCTAATAGGTCTTCTGGACCGGCAGAGCGAAGGGAAAATATTTATCGGCGGAGTGGAAGCCAACAGTCTTTCGGATATTCAGCTGGCAGCACTCCGGAACCAAAAAATCGGATTAGTGTTTCAGCAGTTTAATCTGCTGAGAAGAACACCGGCTATCAGAAACGTGGAATTGCCGTTGATATATGCCGGGATTAGCCGGCAGAAACGGTACGAAATGGCAATAAAGGCGTTGACCGATGTCGGCCTGGAAAACCGGCTGAACAACAAGCCATCCCAGCTTTCGGGCGGACAACAGCAACGGGTGGCTATTGCGCGTGCGCTAGTTACAAACCCCGCGCTTTTACTGGCCGATGAACCGACGGGGAATCTGGACAGCAAGTCCGGGGCGAGCATACTGGAGCTATTTGATCAACTGCACAAATCCGGGGTGACCATCGTCATGGTATCCCACGACCGGGATATTGCGGCACATGCAAATAGGCAGATCGTTATCCGTGACGGGAGGATTGAATAATATGGAAGAAGGCGGCTACGATCGTGAAGGGAGACCAGTGAGAATTGTGAGGATTAAAGGGAATCAGGGAAATCTCCGTGACCTTAAAGTGGGAGAGATCTGGGGAGATGCCTCTACGAAAAAGGTGTTGAAAAAAGTTGATCAGAAAAGGACACTTGAAGCCCTTTCCAATTACGAAGGCCGTTTGCCTCATGATGAAAAATTTAAAATGATGGTGCAAAATGCCACATCCAGGGTAAATGAAATCCGGGCTACATTGGGGATGCCCCCGATAAAAATGATGGAAGTGGAATTATTGCCGGATGATGTGATGCAAAGAGCTGCAGGCACGCCGATTGGGGATTGTAATTATGGATTTGTGAAGATGTTTAGAGGAAAAATATTCACCAGCGAGATGAAAAATTTGCCTGATTTCTTTAAAGAAGGGGTGTTGATCCATGAAGGGGTACACGAATACGTACAAACATCACCAACGGTTGTGGGGGAGGGGACATTTATTAAAGATGTTGCAATCGTTAATCCCGAATTAAATTTTTGGGCGAGGGACTCTGGGGGGAAAAGGCAACGATCTTCTGACCGTTCGATAACTGTCGAGCTTCCCGCCTATTTTTTTGAGGGGGAGTATCATAGAAAATTCAATGAAAATAAGTTGTCGGCTTTTAATATCCGGGTTGAAGGCGGTGGGGAATGGAGAGTGATCATAAATTCCGGAAATGGTGTTTTATCTGATTATTTATCGTCAGGCGAAAGCTTGACTAGTGCGGATATCATGGTTCAGTTGGCATATGAAATGCAGAAGGCGGTGCCAAAAATCGGCGGGGAAGATTTTATTACTGCGTTATTAAGATGCGGTTTTGATCCCAAGTGGCAAAAGCAGGTTTCAAAGGCTGTGAACAATGAATTTGGACATGGTTTTTATGGCAGGTTAAAATCCACACCAATAAACGAAAGTTATAAATTATTAGCTGAAGTGCAGGGGAGAATCTATGGACACAATTGAGATTTTCAGGACAGCGACGACGGCGATCCGGACAAACAAAGTCCGGTCCTTTCTGACCACTTTAGGAATAATTATAGGAGTAGCATCCGTGATTTTATTAGTCTCCATCGGCGCAGGATTGCAAGGGTATGTGACTCGGGAATTTGAGGCGCTGGGGTCCAACGTGCTGTATATTTCTCCCGGGAGGGTGAGATTTACTGGCGGGCCGCCGCAGAATGTGGAAGCCAAGTTTGATTTTGACGATGTACGAAACCTGGAAAAACTGGGAGACCCGATAATACAGGCCAGCGGGATGATTTCCCGGGGAGCGACTTTAAAATACAAGTCGGAATCTTATTACGGGACTATCGCGGGTGTAGAGGAGTCGTATATCGATATTGCCAACGTGGAACTGGACAAAGGGAGATTTTTTAATAAAAATGACGTGGAGAGAAGTAAAAAGGTTGCCGTGCTTGGATTTAAGGTAAACCAGGAACTGTTTGGTGAAAGAGAAGCTGTGGGTAAAGAGATAGACGTGGCCGGAAATCAGGTAACAGTAATAGGTGTTTTTGCCGAGAAAGGCGGATCCTTCGGGGGAGGCGCCCAGGATGAAAACAGTTATGTGATCATGCCGGTGACGACAGCTTCGAAAATGCTGGGGATCGACAAACCTGCGGCAGTGATGGTCAGGACCCGGACGGCGGAAGAAATACCCGTAGCCGCCAGGAAGGTCAAGGATTATTTTTACCGGAAGAATCTGACAGATGATGATTTTACAGTGATGGAACCTAAAGAGCTTCTGGAATCGATTAATTCATTATTGAGTGTGGTAACGGGAGCATTGTCCGGGATCGCGGCCATTTCACTGGTGGTAGGCGGCATTGGGATCGCCAATATCATGCTGGTATCCGTTACCGAACGGACCAGAGAGATAGGTTTGCGTAAGGCCGTGGGGGCAACAAAGCTGGATATATTGGTACAGTTTCTGGTGGAATCGGTATTGCTGTCTGTCCTGGGCGGGGGAATGGGAATAGCCATAGGATGGGGATTTTCCCAGCTTATAGGGCGGTTTATTGAAACCTCCGTTTCTCTTCAGTCCGTGATGATGGCTTTCGGGATCTCTGCTGCTGTCGGGATAGTATCCGGACTGGCACCGGCAATCCGCGCCGGAAGCCTGGACCCGATAGAGGCCTTAAGATACGAGTGAGATTGACTTGGGAAGATAATATCTTATAATATTCCCCATGGCACCTAAAGCTGAATTAGTGGACAAAGCAGTCCAAATAGAAAAAAATCTGATTCGAGAATTAGAACTAATTGGCGGTTGGCTACATAAATTTGCACAGGAGTATAGTACAGGTGATACCAAGATGTTTTTTTCCGGGTTTGCCGGGGACAACGAGGGTAATAAGGGTAATGTAAATGTGCATCCGATTCTGGGTAAGATCACCGAGGCTGGAGAAATTACCCGTTTTAAAATATTTGGGGGTAATGATTTTTCTGAGGAGCGGGCGGCAGATAGAGTTGCGGGGCCGGCCTTAAGTGTGTATTGGGGCATGGGAATGCAGTATGCAACATATTCAGACGTACCCAGAAGGCAGTTTTTGGACAAATTGTTCGATCACGTGGGATACGTCTGCAGTGCAGCAGAAGATGGGTATATAAGTACGACCTTACTGATCATGGATTTTTGCCGAGATGACCACGGAAATCTGTCTCACGATAAATTAATAATTTTGAAGAGCGGTTTGAGAAGTGCAGGTAATCTGTCTGAGAACTGGTACAAAGTGAGTAAAGAATAGGTTTAGAGAAATTCTATTTTAATTCCGGGGAGTCGGAGGCCAGCCAAAGCATTTGGGTCAGGGGGAGATGGTATTTGTGATAGTAGTATTTAAGCAGTTCTTCGCCTTCGGGGGAGATATGATATAGATACTGGTATCTGAAAAAGCTTTTGCGCTGGGAACGGGAGGAAAGAAGTTTTTCTTTATAAAGATAAGAGATAAGCTTGTGGGCTTCCCTGGCAGATACCGAAAGTCCGGCAAATTGCTCAATCAGGGCTTTTTCCTCTATCCAGTCCTGTTTTTTTAAAAAAGCCAGGATAAACAGCAGGGAATAAGCCTGTTCGATACGGGAGTCCAATAGTTTTTGATATGACATGTGATGGTTGATTTTACTATTTTCTTTCGCTAATCAGAATATTTCAATTGAATTTAAGGATTAAATTGCGGTATGGAAAGAAAATTTCCCGACAGGATTGAAGGGGAGACCTGGAAAGATTACCTGGTGAGAAGATACAAAGTTTCCTTGGATCTGACTGATGCTGACTTCAAATCCAGGAAAAGCGAAGTCTTGAACAGAGGGATGGACCACTTGGCAGGTGCTGCCTTGATCGGTTTGGGATTGATCGATATATTTGTGCCCCGTGCAAATATCCCTCCGGCGGTCTATGCATTACTGGCGGGAGTGCATATCTGGTTTGTGAACAAAAGCCAGGAAAATGCAAATTTCAGGCATGAATTGTGGACGGATGAAGTTTGGGACAGAGTGGAACAATTAGAGGAAAAGATTGGGTATAGGACTATCGGACGTTTTAAAGACGGAGCTTACCCTCCAAAATCCGTCAAGAAAGCAGACTCTTAACGATTTATTAGGTATTTGTGCCCGGTAAATTGGGATGAAACTGTTAGCTTGGGAGGCGTAAGGTAAGACAGAGCACTTTGGCTGCTGTCCTGTCTGCCGGGAGTCCGCAGACGGGTACCGCATCCGGATTACAAATAAGGATTGAAAGGGGGAATATTTTTGCCAGCGGGCAAAGCAGTTATCCGGGACCAGACGGATGTTGAGATAAACAACTTCATATCTGATTACTGGGCTACACACAGGGGAGAGTGGGAGCTGGCGGAAATCGGTGACGGCAGCGTCAAATTGAGGCTGGACGTACCTGAGGGAACTGTGAGAATTGAAGACGGAAAGTTATCGGTGGGCCGGGAGTAGGGGCGATGACTTAGGAGTGCGGATTTGTCGGGCTTGACAGCTTTGAACGCGGAAGGTAATATACGGTTACCTTTTGTTTGGCAAGGTATTTGTACATGAGGATTTTGCGTAAAATAAATAAAACCGAATTAACAGCTAACGGCTGTTAGACGGCCCAGAGCGCAGATTCCGAGTGGCAGAGCCTCCGAAAGGAGGCATTTTTATTGAAAATTTACAGGACAGCAGAAACTCGGGCCGCTAGCTCATCTGGCTAGAGCGCGTCATTTGCAATGACGAGGTGAGGAGTTCGAGTCTCCTGCGGTCCACCCTTTGAAAGCTGACCCCGGTGTCCTTTCGGGGATACCGAGGTCAGCATTTAAAAAAACCATTTGCACTTTGAAAAGTGAGGAGAATGAGTCAGAGTAGAGCCGTAATTTTTACTTCCGAAAAGCAGACAATGGATGCCTGGAGGATGCTAAAGCCGAAGAAGGACGTACTAGGCCACGATAGTCGTCGGGGAGCTGCCAAGAAGCGCTGATCCGGCGGTGTCCGAATGGGGAAACCCACCCCGCAGAAACTGCGGGGGGTCCCGCATCTTGTCTAGCCCACTGACTTTGGAATTATTCTTGCCGACCGCTGGTATTTTAGCGGTGACGGATTGAGAGCTTTCCGAGGTCGGAGGTTAGAAAAGGTGCGGGAGGGGCACGCCCTGAACTGAAACATCTAAGTAGGGGCAGGAAAATAAATCAACGAGATTCCGTAAGTAAGCGGAGAGCGAAAGCGGAAAAGCCTAAACCATGTACAGTTACATGTACGTGGTGTTGCGGGGCAGACGATATGGGATTGGATGAGGAGTAGTTGAATCCTGTGGAAACAGGAGCCAAAGAGCGTGACAGCCGCGTAAGCGAAACTTCCGTCCACCTTAGTTTGTACCCAAGTACCATGAAGAACATACTTTGTGGGAATCCGGGGTAACCACACTCCAAGGCTAAATACTTTAGCATACCGATAGTGAACCAGTACCGTGAGGGAAAGGTGAAAAGAAGGGTTAAAAACCTAGTGAAATAGAACCTGAAATTGTCTGCTATCAAGCAGTGAGAGCCCCTCCGCAAGGTCGGGGTGATCGCGTGCCTATTGAAGAATGATCCGGCGAGTTTTCGATTGCTGCAAGTTTAACCCCGCTAAGCGGGGGGAGGCGTAGGGAAACCGAGTCTTAACAGGGCGAAATACCAGCAGCAGTTGGAAGACCCGAAACCTGGTGAGCTAACCATGAGCAGGGTGAGTCCCGCCGAAAGGCGGGAGGAGGCCCGAACCCGTCAGAGTTACAAATCTGTGGGATGACTTGTGGTTAGGGGTAATATGCCAATCGAACCAGGAGATAGCTGGCTCTCCCCGAAATATATATAGGTATAGCCTCAAAGCCAACTGACATGAGGTAGAGCACTGGATGGGCCGGGCGGCGCAAGCCGTCCTGTTCAATCAAACTCCGAATTCGTGTCAGAGTACTTTGGGAGTCAGAACGACCCGGCTAAGCGGGCCGCTCAAAAGGGAAACAACCCAGACTGTCGTCTAAGGCCTCTAAATGGATGCTTAGTGTTGAACGCAGTCGAATTCCTCAGACAGCCAGGAGGTTGGCTCAGAAGCAGCCATCCTTTAAAGAAAGCGTAACAGCTCACTGGTCGATTTGGGAGTTCGGCGCGGAAAATGAACCGAGGCTGAAGCATCCTGCCGAAGATACAGATTTCCCCGCATTTTGCGGGGGAGTGGTAGGGGAGCGTTGAGGGAGCGGTGAAGGCCAGCCGTAAGGCGAACTGGAGCGACCTCAAGTGAGAATGCCGGAATGAGTAGCGTAATCCCAGTGAGAATCTGGGACGCCGAATACCCAAGGTTTCCTCCGCGACATTGTTTGACGGAGGGTGAGTCGGCACCTAAGGCGAGGCCGCAGAGGGCGTAGCCGATGGACGAGACGTAAATATTCGTCTACATGGAAAATGTCGTTATCAGCTAGGGATGGACAAAGTGAGAGCAGCCAAACGCGTGCAGTGAATGCGGCGTCTAAGCAGTAAGACAGTCGGTCCTGTAAAACGCGGACCGGTGTTTAATCGAACTGTGACGGGAAGTTTGAAGAGAAATCAACGAACAACTTGGTGCGCTTTTGTTTTCAAGAAAAGATTCGTAGTGAGACATTTTTTATGCCGTACCGCAAACCGACACTGGTGGGTGGGTCGAGTAGACCAAGGCGATCGGGAGAAGGTAGTTCAAGGAACTCGGCAAAAAAGCTGGACGTAAGTTTGCAAGATGTCCTGCCCGCCGCAAGGCGGGCCGCAGCTAAAGCTTATTCCTCGACTGTTTAACTAAAACACAGGTCTGTGCGAACTCGAAAGAGGCGGTATACAGGCTGATACCTGCCCAGTGCTCGTAAGTTAAGTGGATGGGTGATCCCGCAAGGGTTAGCCTTGAAATGAAGCTCGAGTGAACGGCAGCAGTAACTATGAGCCGAAAGGCCGTTGTAGTTGTAAAAGTCGACTATATGCTGGAACGTCTGAGTATCTCACACTAGTATTGACTTCGGTTTTTATTCGGGGTTAAACTAACAATGTGTTGAGTGCAGATAATCAGCAGGAAAGGCTAGAGACAGGACAATTCTTGGCAGGGTTTGCAGAAGGAGAAGGAAGTTTTAATATTTCCTTGCGCCGGAAAACAGATTACAAGGTAAATTGGCAGGTGGTGATGAGTTTCAATATATCTCAACGCGACCCCACTTTATTGAATTTGTTTCAGCAAATTCTGAGATGCGGGATTATAAAAAAAAGGTTTGATGGGGTTTATTCACTTGATGTGACCACTCCTTTGGACATTGTTAGTAAAGTAATTCCGTTTTTCCAAGAGTTTCCTCTTCGTTCTGAAAGTAAGCAACGCAACTTTAATTTATTTGTTAAAGCGGCAAGCTTAATGAAGAGCGGGGAGCATAAAAACCCAGAAGGTTTGTTTAAAATTTTAAAGATTCGAGAGCAAATAAACCTGGGTAAAGGGAGGACTAGAAAATATTCAATTTTTGATGTTTTTCCTAAGCAATCTTTAGAATCCTCAGAGACTATACGTCGACCCCCGCCAAGGCGGGGATGATATAGTCCGATCTCATAGGCGACTATGAGACTCCGTAATCAACCGGAGCATTGTAACAACATGAACTGTTCTATGGTAGCGAAGTTCCTTGTCGGGTAAGTTCCGACCCGCACGAAAGGTTTAACGAGGGAATAACTGTCTTGAACTATCACCCGGCGAAATTGAAATGGCTGTGAAGATGCGGCCTAACTCTACTAGGACAAAAAGACCCTATGGAGCTTTACTGTATCCAGGCCCTGTTTTGGGCTTTGGGATTGTTTAGAGTAGGAGGGACCACGTTCAGTTAAATGAACGTGGAAAAGTGAAACACCTCTCGTTTTGAAGTCACAAAACTAACCCACATGTGCTGGAATCGCACATGGAGACAAGGTCTGGTTGGCAGTTTTACTGGGGAGGTATCCTGCTAAAAGGTAACGCAGGAGTACAAAGGTGCACTAGGCTCGGATGGAAATCGAGCGAGTCGTGTAACGGCATAAGTGCGCTTGACTGTGAGAGCGGCAGCTCGAGCAGGTGCGAAAGCAGGTCGTAGTGATCCTCGGATCCCTCGTGGGAGGGACCGGGCTTAACGGATAAAAGCTACCCTAGGGATAACAGGCTGATCGCCGCCAAGAGTCCATATCGACGCGGCGGTTTGGCACCTCGATGTCGGCTCATCCTATCCTGGAGGGGCAGTACCTTCCAAGGGTCCGGCTGTTCGCCGGTTAAAAGGGTACGCGAGCTGGGTTCA
>LCNU01000005.1 GCA_001001375.1 Candidatus Amesbacteria bacterium GW2011_GWC1_47_15
ACATTGCTTTTCCTCTGGTAGATTTTTTACCCTTACCACCGGCATATTTTCTTGCATCGATACATATTATAAGCTATATTCCTGCTTCTGTACACCTTGCCCGGTGATGTCATATGATTCAATTAGTGGCCCGCGTTGTCATCATCATCCCCACCTTCAACGAAAAGGATAATACTGTCAGAATGATCGATACTCTGGCAGGCATCTTGCCGGAGATCAGGGATCATCAGGTGGAACTCTTGTATGTGGACGGTAACAGTCCGGACGGTACGGCAGATGTAGTCCGGGATAAGCAGAAAGAACTCAAATGGCTGCATCTGCTGGTTGAAACTAAAAAGGAAGGACTGGGAATGGCATATGCCAAAGGTATGACTCATGCCATGAAAGAGTTGAAAGCAGACTGGCTTATGGAGTTCGATTCGGATTTCCAGCACCCGCCGCAGGATATTCCCCGTCTGATCGCCGAAATAGACAACGGCTACGACTATATTCTGGGGTCTCGTTATATCCCCGGAGGATCGATACCCTCGGAATGGGGATTCAAAAGGAAATTCCTAAGTGTGGTAGGCAATCATGTTGCCCGCATCACCCTGTTACTGCCCGGTATTCACGACGTTACCGGCGGTTTTAAGCTCGCCCGCGTCAAAGGTTTTATGGATGAATTTGATTTCGGCAGACTCCTGTCCAGAAGCTTTGCCTACAAGATCCATCTTCTGCATTACATGGTCCAAAAGGGTGCCCGGGTCAAGGAAGTTCCTTTTCATTTTGCGCACAGGACGGCGGGGGAATCCAAGATCATCAAAAACGAAATGCAGGAAACCCTGCGGGTAATTTTCCTGCTTCAGCTGAATAACCCCAAAATCCGGAGGTTTTTCAAGTTTGCCGCAGTCGGCGGTACAGGTCTGGTCCTGCAGACTCTGATATTTGAAATTCTTGGACTTAAACTTAGACTTTTCTCTCCGGCAGTGGCTACCGTAATTGGTGGCGAACTGGCAATTGTCAACAATTTTCTCCTGAACAATTTCTGGACCTTTTCAGACCATCGCGTCGTCGGCGCAAAAATATTCGGCAAATTCCTCCAGTTCAACTTTACCTCTCTTCTTGCGCTCGGCATCCAGTTCGTGATCTTATCGATAGGCGAGTACGTTGCCGGCGGAAATGAGTGGGTCATCAGGGGCTTCTACTTCGCCGCCCTGGTCATAGTCCTGATCACCAACTACATCATCTACAACAAAATCATCTGGAAGGTTAAGAAGTAGCTATAAAAAAGGTGCCCAATCTGCAATAGCGGTGTAGTTGTGCGATACAAAATTCAGGGTATAAAAATATAATGGTATAACCATCGCTGCCAGTACCCATTTGACCTCGCGGCGTTTAAGAATATCGGACAGTCCAAGTAGCACTACCGGTATCAGCGGAAGGCTGTAGCGGGAAATGTCGCGGTGGGATACAAAAAATATTGAAGCCAGGAATACTGTTCCAAACCACCCCCAAACCCGGCTTTTTTTAAATGCATAATATACTCCGACAATTCCGGCCAAATACACCCACAGCACGTCCTCCAACCAGAAATCACCCACCCAGGGCTGGCTGCTGTCAAAGATTTTAAAAGGCAGGACCTGCAGATGGATATTGTCTCCGGAATGGAAATACGCCAGAAAATCACCGGTTTTAAATCCGTAAAACACAAACAGCCCCATGATAGCCAGCCCGATCAATAGTATCGGATAGGCTTTCAGTTCCAAAGATTTTGTTTTTATATATTTTTCTGTTAATGCCAGACCATATGCGAAAAGTAGTAAAATCCCCGGACTCTTTGTGAGGACCGCCAACGCACCTGCGATACCTGAAAGCCAGTATTTCTTCTGCCCGAAAAAATAAAGACTGCCTACCGTCAACAAAATGAACAGAGTTTCGGGACTCCCGACGGAGCGGACGGCCCACATTCTCGGCCACCAGAATAGCCAGACCAGGGTCACTGTCAGCGGTTCACCCCAGTGATATTTATCAAATATCCAATAAATCAAGATTGCTCCGGCTATTGTTGCCGCCAGGTTGACCATCAGCATTGCCGCCGGACCGTTGATTCCGGTTAATCCTGCCAGGTTGATGAGCAGGGGATACAGAGGAAAATGGGCTGTATAGTATTCCAGCGGAAGCGGGAAGGAAAAGTTCCATTTGATAAATTCCGGGTCATACCAGCTTTTTGCCACAGCCAGATAATACATGCCGTCATAGTTTTCATAAATCCTTTGCATCCCCGTCGGAATCCAGACCGCAGCTACCGAAAAAAATGTGACTGCCGCCAAAACCCCCCAGTCTCTGATTTTCGTACTCACGGATAAATCATACCATTCTTCAGTGCTTTTTTGGTATGATTGGAGAGCATGAAAAGCCCCTCACTGAGCGTGGTAATCCCGGCTTACAACGAAGAGGCAAATATCGCCGCATGCCTTACAAACGTCTCCTCCGTCCTGAAAAAATTAAAACTGGACAGCGAAATAATCCTTGTAGATGACGGTTCAAAGGACCGCACCGGGGAAATCGCCAAAAGCTTTATCAACAAAATACCCGGTCTGAAAGTTGTTGTGAACCATCCCAACAGGGGGTACGGCGGGTCCCTGCGCGCGGGCTTTGATGCCGCCACAGGGGAATTTATCGCCTTTGTCCCGGCGGACAACCAGTTTGATTTTGCAGAAATCACCAGATTATTGAATAAACAGGCAGAGACAAACGCGGATATCGTCAGCGGCATCCGGGCGGATAGGCACGATCCGCTGATGCGCAAAATTACAGGCTGGGGTTGGAATAGCATCGTCCGGGCGCTTTTCGGGTACCTGGCCAGCGATATCGACTGCGGCTTTAAAATGTTTCGCCGGGAAATTCTGGATCACGTGCATCTGATGGCCGAAAGGGGGGCTATGATCGATACCCAACTGTTCGCATCCGCTCGTGCCCGCGGATACTCTGTGGCGGAAATACCACTGACCCACCTGCACCGGACTGCCGGTAAATCGACGGGCAACAACCCCCGCGTAATCATCCAGTCTTTCGTCGACCTGCTTTCGTTTTGGTGGCGCCTGCGGCGGGAGATCCTGGTGGAAAAAGGCCGAGCGGTTTTCAAATGGGAACTGTTTATCTTTCTTTTTATCTTGCTACTGGCGGCTTTTTTCCGACTCTGGCGTATAGACGAATATATGACCTTTCTGGGGGATGAAGGCCGGGATATGATTGCCATGCGTGATATTGTCACGGCCCGGCATTTTCCTCTGATCGGCCCGGGCACCTCTGTCGGCAGCATGTACCTCGGACCCCTTTATTACTATCTGGTTGCTCCGTCGGTTTATGTATCTGGCTTCTCTCCGGTTGGTCCGGCTGTCTTCGTGGCTCTCATTGGCCTGTTGACGATTGGCCTGGTCTGGTGGATCGGCCGCCAGTGGTTCGGCCGGGAACTCGGTTTGGCTATGACCGCCCTGTATGCTTTCTCGCCTGCAGTGATTACGTATTCCCGCTCTTCCTGGAATCCGAATGTCATGCCTTTTTTTGCCCTAATCACCATGTATGCTGTCTGGAAAGTCTGGCGCTGGGGATATTGGCGCTGGCTGCTGGTTGCTGCCCTGGCTTTCGCCTTTGTCCTCAATTCCCATTATTTGGGATTGCTGCTGCTGCCCCCGATATTAATATTCGTATTGCTTCGCTTCCGTCAGGAACGTAATTGGCGTTATCTCCTGTTTTCTTTATTTCTGTTCCTTCTTCTCATGTCTCCTCTTCTTTTCTTCGATCTGCGTCATGGTTGGACTAATTATATAGCTATGAAGACTTTTTTCACCGACAGGCAAACCACCGTCAATGTCAAATTTTACAAGTCGTTGCCATATATCTGGCCTATCTGGAAGGACATTAACACCTCTCTTCTTGCCGCCGGACAAAAACTGCCCGGCACCGTCATCTCCATTTTCACCCCCCTTGCTCTGTTATATTTGATTCTTAAACTTAGACTTAGACTGTTAAACCCCGATCTGCTATTCGTTTCAGTCTGGACGGTCTCCGGTCTGGTCGGTCTTGGTCTTTACAAACAGCACATCTATATCCATTATTACGGCTTTCTGTTTCCGGTGCCGTTTTTTCTTCTGGGTTATGCCTTGTATTTTTTCCCAGTCAATAAAATACTCAAAAACTTTCTTGCTATTTTTTCATTTCTTATGCTTCTTGTTCCCTCGTTATTGCATCATCCTTTTACGATCGGGCCAAACGACCAGCTTCACCGCTCTTCCTTGGTTGCCGATACCATTATCCGGGAGGTCGGAGGTCGCCCGTTTAATCTGGCACTGATTTCCCGATACAATTACGACGCATCCTACCGTTATCTCTTGTCTTTGAAAAGTGCTCCGTACTACACGGTACACGAAAAATTGACTGACCAGCTATTTGTCATCTGCGAAAGTGCAGCAGAGCCTGAAGGCTGCCAGCCAATTGGTCATCCCCTATGGGAAATAGCCTCTTTCGGCTGGGCCAAAATAGACTCCCAATGGGATTTTTCCTGGGGGGTAAAACTTTACCGGTTGGTTAATAACCCCTCGGGACAATGACTCTGATAATCTTTTTGGTTGCTGCCCTGTTACTGCGGACCTACCGGCTCACGGATTTCCTGGGTTTTTGGTACGATCAGGGCCGGGACGGACTCGTTATTTGGGATCTGTGGCACAAAGGTAAATTTTTCCTAATTGGTCCCACCACAGGAATCGAAGGCATTTTCCTGGGTCCGTTTTATTACTATCTTATTGCTCCGTTTTATATTCTGGGCGGAGGCAACCCGCTTTGGCCTGCTTTGTGGCTCATATTAATAAATATTGGCGCAATTGCTCTGTTGTATTATTTGGGTAAAACATATTTTTCACGCACTTGCGGACTGTTGGCTGTTATCTTTGCCTCCTTTTCACTGCAGTTATCCCAGTCTCACCGCTGGCTCTCCAATCCTACTCCTTTGCCATTATTTTCGCTGATATGTGTTACCGCTCTTCTCAAGTTGGTGCATGGCAGCAACCGCTGGTGGTGGGTTTTGGGAATTTCTGCCGGCCTTTCTCTTCAACTGGAAGCAGCCTCAGCCGTTTTTTTTCTTCCGGCTATAATCATCATTCTGATCTGGCACCGATCCCGTATCACCGCCTCACGCATGCATATTTTTTCCATGGCGATGATGTTTGCGCTCACTCTCCTGCCCCAGTTGATATTTGATTTCCGCCACGACCATATCCTGCTGTCCGCATTTCACCGCTTTCTGGTTTCTGAGAAAAGTTTTCGTACCGGCCTTACCGGAATTTTAGTTTCCCGGCTAGACTTTTACTGGAAAATATTTTCGCAAAAATTTTTCTTCGACACGCGCCTTTCCGTCGCTTTCGCAATATTTATCGCGCTTTCGGCATTTCTTGTAAAAAAATCCCTGCCGCGGATCCCCGTCCGGATACTTCTTGTCTGGCTGCTGGTTCCGGTGATCAGTCTCCTTTTTTATCATGGCAATAAGGGTTATGTCTGGGAATATTACTTCACGGGAGTTTATCCCGTACTGATTCTCATTATTTCAGCTGTACTTTCTGCTGTCATTTGGCAGTATCGCTGGGGTCTGATTATGGTAGGTTTCTGGATAGGGGCATTTATGGTTGCAAATCTGTTTCAGTACGGACTTTACATTTCCCCGCCTGTTCCCGGTTATGTTTCACTGGCCTCTCAAATTCCGGCTGTGGATTGGATTTACCGGGATGCCGGCCCCCGTCCGTTCAATGCGGATTTCTATGTCCCTCCTGTCATATTTTATGCTTACGATTACCTTCTCCTCTGGCGCGGGGGTATGTATAGTGCTCAGCCGTCTGTCTCGCGCCAGCCCTTGCTTTATACGCTACACGAACCGGATTCCGAACACCCGTTTTTCCTGAAAGCCTGGCTGGACCGTCAGGATTCGTACGCAGCTGTAGACGGGTCTGTGAATTTCGGCCCAATTACCGTCGAGCGCCGATTCAGGTTAAAATAGACTGAGTGGATATGAAAACTCTCTGGCTCACCGTCGTCATTCCCGCCTACAACGAGAAGGTAAACTTAGCCCGGGGGACTCTGGAATTGGTAGCCGGGTACCTGGTCGCCCGGAAATATCCCTGGGAAGCTGTGATTGTGGACGACGGGTCGACAGACGGTACAGGCCAGCTCCTGGATGATTTTGCCGGGATTCATCAGAATTTCAGGATAATCCACAATCCCCATATGGGCAAAGCCGCCTCCGTAATTACCGGAGCCCTTGCCGGCAAGGGTGAAATAATTTTGTTCACCGATATGGATCAGGCTACTCCGATATCCGAAGCAGACAAACTTTTGCCTGAATTTGCTGCCGGCAGCGATATAGTTATCGGTTCCCGATCAGGCAGAGAAGGTGCCCCATTTTTCAGAAAAGTTCTGGCTCTGGGTATGGTTTTTCTGCGGGCGCTGATATTGCGGCTGCCCTTCAACGATACACAATGCGGCTTTAAGGCCTTCAAAGCACCGGCAGCACGCAGAATTTTCAGTATCATGAGAAGCGCCCACCCGTTGAAGCCAATTTCCGGGCCTGCGGTCAATCCCGGTTTTGACGTAGAACTATTGTATATAGGCCGCAAGCTGGGCTACCGCATCAATGAATTACCGGTAGTCTGGCGCCACCAAAAAACCGAGCGGGTCAGCTTTATAAAAGATTCAATGAATGGAATTCGGGAGCTGCTCCTGGTCCGCTGGCGGGCTCTCACTAATGCCTACAAATTATGAAATCTGTCCTTTCGCTTTCCCTGCTCATTCTGCTGGCTGCAGCACTCCTTCGGTTTGCAAACCTTAACTCCATACCCGTATTTGCGGACGAATCAATATATATCCGTTGGGCTCAGATTATGAAAGCTGAGTCTACTATGCGTTTTTTGCCTCTGTCGGACGGCAAACAACCGCTGTTTATGTGGCTGGTGATACCCTTTCTCAAGATATTTTCGGATCCCCTTTTGGCTGGAAGGATGGTATCCGGCTTGGCCGGTATTGGGACGGTGGCCGGTGTGGGTGCTGCTGCCTGGCTGATATTTAAAAATTTACGGACAGCCCTGGTTGCTTCAATGCTTTGGGCTGTCCTGCCGTACGCGGTTTTTTTTGACCGGTTGGCCCTCTCAGACAGCTTGATGACTATGTTTGTGGTATGGGCTTTCTGTCTGTTTTTCATTGCCGTCAGCCGTCTACGGTTGGATTTTGCCATGCTGTCCGGTTTTGCCCTCGGCGGCGCCTGGCTGACTAAATCCCCGGCTGTTTTTGCCCTGGGTCTGCTACCCTCATTGTCCGTATTTCTACCAAAATACAATCGCAGAAATATTATTACGGCCTGCGGCTTGGGGTTTGCTGCCGGGTTGATTGCCTTCGGTATGTACAACATTCTCCGGCTGGGACCGGAATTTCACATGATAGCACTGAGAAATAAAGATTATGTCTATCCTTTATCCCGGTTTTTAAACAAGCCTCTGGATCCGCTGATTCCCCACCTCAAAGATACTTACTCTTTTTATCTGTATTTTATTACCCCAGTAGGATTGCTGCTTGCCATCTGGGGTTTATTTGCCGAAAGAAAAAGTCATCTCCGGGAGCGGTTGATATTGGGATTATGGTGGCTGGTTCCGGTTTTTACCCAGTCAGTAATAGCCAAAACTTTCACTGCCCGGTATCTTTTATTTACCGCTCCGTTTGCCTGCTTGCTGGTTGCTCATGCACTCTCGCATATCGGTGACCGTACACCCCGACACCGCCTGCTTATTGCCGGACTTGCCCTGGTGGTGATTCCGTCCCTTTATCTGGATGTACTTTATCTGTTCCGACCCAGCGATGCCCCCCTGCCCCGGATTGAAAGGGCGGGTTATTTGGAAGAATGGACAGCCGGTACCGGTTTGGCTTCCGTTTCTTCAGTCATTCGCTCGCAAGCCGCCTCCGGCCCGGTGGTGGTCGGTTCGGAAGGCTTTTTTGGCACCCCGTTTGACGCCCTGGGCATGTATTTGAATGATGTCAGGAATGTCCGGGTGGTGGGTGTGGGGGTCTGGATCGATTCCGTTCACGAAAAACTGATCTCTGCCCTGGATGAGAACAAGGTGTTTCTGGTGGTTAATTCCTCCCGCTTTCACGGCAGGCCGGAGGACTTGGGTTTAAAACTTATCGGCAGTTACCCTAAAGCCGACCCGCCGGACAGGGAATTGGAATTCCTGTTGTTTTTTGAGGTTCTCCCCCGCAAATGAAAAAGGACCTGCTTCTCCTAATGCTTTGTATCCTTCCCTCGTTTGCCCTTTTGCTGCAGCGGGGTTATTTTCCAATGCATGATGACTTGCAGGTTATGCGCCAACTGCAGATGGACAAATGTTTTCGGGACCGGCAGCTTCCCTGCCGTTGGTCTGCGGATCTTGGTTACGGCTTTGGTTATCCTCTTTTTAATTTTTATCCACCCCTTCCGTACTATTTGGGGCAGCTATTCCGCTACATGGGGTTGGCATATATTGATGTTGTCAAAGCCATGGGAGTGGTAGGATTTATCATTACGGCTTTCTCCATGTATTTTTTAGGCAGAGAGTTCTGGGGCAGGCGGGGAGGATTACTTTCATCACTTTTTTATACATATGCCCCTTATCACGCGGTGGATTATTATGTCCGGGGTGCCGTCAATGAATTCTGGGCTATGGGGTTTTACCCCGCCATTTTCTACACCTCATATAAGTTGATCCGGGACTCTTCGCAAAAAAAATATATAGTTTTTCTCTCCCTTTCTTTTGCAGGATTGCTCCTGTCGCACAATCCCATGCTCATGATCTTTGCCCCTTTCTTAGTCTTGTGGTGTGTTTATTGGATGGTAAAAATGAAGATTTACCTGCCGGCAGGCAGGGCATTATTCATATCAGGTCTTTGGTCGCTCGGTCTAGCTGCCTTTTTTACTCTTCCCGTTCTATTTGAAAAGAAATATGCGCATGTAGAGACATTGGTCATCGGTTATTTCAATTATCTGGCTCACTTTCTTGATTTAAAGCAAATTTTCTGGCGAGTCAATTGGGGTTACGGTGAATCCGTATACGGTCCTGCGGATACCATGAGTTTCTTCCTGGGTTATCTTCACTGGATCATACCACTGATTGTTTTAATTTATTTTTTTTCAAAAAAGTTATCAGGATTTAAATCCTCGATCTTATTGCTTACATCTTTTATTCTTGTGTCTTTGTTCATGTCCCATTTCAAAGCCACCCCTCTGTGGATGAAATTCAAACCCCTGGAATTTCTCCAATTTCCTTGGCGGTTTCTCACCCTCGCCGTATTTTTTACCTCTTTTCTCTCCGGAGCAATAGCTCTGGTTTTAAATAAAAGGCTCTATTCTGTTCTTATTGTCATCCTGATCCTTATTAATGCCAATTTTTTTCGTCCCCGTGCCTGGTTTCCGGACACTACGGATGCGGATAAATTTACCGGCAAATCCTGGCAGCTACTAGTCACAGCAAGCATTTTTGATTATCTTCCCGTCTGGGCACCCCTGCCTCCGCCGGACCCGGCTGGATCGGATATAAATATCCTGGAGGGCAAGGCGGAAGTTACCCGGCTGGAAAAAAGATCTCACCGCCAGCGATATGCAGTCAGCGTCGCTTCCCAAGCAGCAGTCATCGAGCTTCAGACATTCTATTTTCCTGGCTGGCGTATTTGGGTAGACGGAAAGGAAATGACCATCGACCCTACCCGGGATAAATTTTTAGGCCGGATGCGTGTGGATTTACCCGCCGGCGGCCACGATGTTTTGGCCCGCTTCACCGATACCCCGGTCAGGCTGGTCGGAAATTTAGTCTCCCTTGCTTCATGGATTGGGCTGGCTTTGTATATTATTATCCCATTCCGTCGGCTTCTCATTGACTCCGGGTAAAAAATTCCTTCATAATGGATACATACAATTTTTTTTCTTATCGAAAAAGGAGGTGACATCTATTTATGGCAAAAACTAAACGTAAAGGTATCGGAGACGATCTTCCTCTGCGCTTCGCGACTGTAGCCGTATTGGCAGCCATCTTGGTGGCGGTGGTTCAGTTTGCTTTAGCCTCCCGTCAGTCAAAGACTGTTGTCGAAGCTGTCGGGTATGGTACTCCGTAAAATTCTGACGGGTATTAAAATTGATGTTTCGTTGCCATTGGTCTAAACCAAGGCTACAATCGAATTCAGTGCGAATACGGCTGCTGCTTCTGTATTTTGTTTTAATTCTTCTTCCTCTTGGAGTTTTGACTCTCAGGCAGGTGCATGGATTGACAGACTTGGATATATATAGGATTTCTGTCCGTCGGCAGTATTTTCCGGTCTCTACGGCGCGGATTTTTCAAAACAAAATTCTTGAGTCTTTTATCCTGTCCCGTGAGAAATTGTTTTCAGTCTTTTATTTTTAAAATGCGCATTTCAAAGGCGATTTTTCCCATTATCCTGCTGGCTGCTGTATTACGATTGACAGCATTTGGACACAACCCCCCCGGTGTGTATTTGGATGAAGCTGCGCAAGGGTATAACGCGTATTCTCTTTTGCGTACCGGGAAGGACGAATACGGCAAATCCTGGCCGGTTTTCCTGCGCTCTTTCGGTGATTACAAAATGCCGCTCTACGCTTATCTGACTGTTCCGTCCGTAAAAATTTTCGGCCTTGATTCTTTCAGCACCCGGTTCGTCTCCGCCGCTTTTGGCACTCTGCTCGTCGGCTTGATAGCATTTTGGCTCGGGCCTGTTGCGGGTGTTGTGGCGGCGATTTCCCCGGTGCTTGTCTTTATGTCCAGGACAGCCGCAGAAGCAAATCTGGCCCTCACCCTGTTTTTCCTGGGGGTGGCATTGGCTTTGCGTTTTTTCCGTCATCGCATTTTTCTTCCCCTCTCCTTTCTTTTTCTCGCCCTGTCCGGGTATGCCTATCACTCCTACCGTTTTTTGTCTCCGGTCACGGTCCTTTATTTTACCCTCATTTATAGAAAACACCGCCCCCTCATATATTTTTCCTTGATTATTTTTGTTGCGTCCTGGCTGCCGCTTATCCGGTTAAGTTTTACCCCGGGGGCGAATTCCCGGTTGACTGGCCTTTGGTCCCCGTCCGGTTTGGTCCGTAATTATCTTAATTATTTCTCCCCCGGCAACTTATTCAGCCGGCCGGACCCGGATCCGCAGCGCTCCTATCCTGAACTGTCGGTCTTTTACTGGTGGATGTCCTTATTCCTGATTGCCGGATCGGCTGTCCTATGGCACAACCGCAAAAGCCTGGGGCCGGGTGCAAAAACCCTGTTGTTTATTCTTTTTGCCGCGCCTCTGCCGGCGGCTGTCACCCGGGAATATTTTGCCACCTACCGTGTCCTGCCCATGTTTGTCTGTATCATCTGGATCATGTCCCTGGGAATGAGGTATTTGATCGCTAAAAGATATTTATTGTATCTGGGGCTTCTTTTTGCAGGCCTGTTTGATTTGTATTCCGCCTCTGTGCTGTTGCAGTACGATCGGGCCAGAGCCTGGAATTCTGAATACCGGGATCTTTCGACTTTTTTGCGCGACTTTGATCAGGAAACGGTGCTGGTGGACAACTCCCGGCTGGGACCGGCATATATTTTATTTGCTTTTTACCGCCGCGCCGATCCGTCATTATTGCAGTCTCAATCCTCCGAAGGGTTTTTGCAAAACTATTATAGCCGCCCCGAACCGGATCCGGTAAAAAATCTGGCAAACACGCAATTCAGACCTGTGGATTGGCAGACGGATATCTACCGAAAGCAGATCATCTCTGCCGATATCATGGCTGTTTCCCCCCAACAGGCCCGTGAGCATTTTTTATATAAACTGGGGGAGATAACGGACTTCGATGGCAAACCGGTTCTTGTTATTTACCGTACCGATCCCGCCTCCAAATGCCGCTCCCTCGCTGTTCCCGCCCCGCCCTGCTCTGCCCTGGGGGACTATTAAGTATCTTTTATTGTTAAAATAAATCAATGGATGCGGATATGACCCTGGGGGATGTGGATTTGACTACGGTAAAAACCAGATCCCTCTCCGGCGTCATTACCCTGATATCCCGCTCTTTTGTTCTCCAAATCGTTTCGACTGGCGGTTTCTTTCTGTTAACTGTGTTTTTGGGTCGTCCTGAAATCGGGCTGTTTATAGCCATAAACGACTTAGTTTCTATTCTGGGTTACTTTTCTGATATTGGTCTGGCCGCTTCCCTTATCCAGAAAAAGCAGGGAGTGTCCCTGACGGATCTGCGCACCACTTTTTCTCTTCAACAGTCCATTGTTTTGCTTTTGATCACGCTTTCCCTATTTCTCACGCCGGTCCTGTTTCGTTTTTATAATATTTCCGGATCGGGTATCTGGTTGTTTTACAGCCTGCTGGCCGCTTTCTTTCTCGCTTCTTTAAAAACCATACCTTCCGTGGTTCTCGAACGTCAGTTGAAGTTTCAGGTACTAGCCGCGATCGAGGTAGTAGAAAATATTGTTTTTTATGTTACGGCCGTGCTCCTCGCATGGAGGGGTTCAGGAATTGCTTCTTACGCTTGGGCGGTGATCATCCGCGGACTGGTCGGAACCGGGATGATATATATTATGGCCCCCTGGAAACTCGGTTTTGCTTTTTCTGTCTCCTCTCTCAAAACTCTATTATCGTTCGGTCTGCCTTTCCAGATAAATTCCCTGATGGCAGTGGTCAAAGACCGGTTTCTTAATATCGCCTTGTGGAAAATAATCGGCGCGGACGGAGTGGGTATAATCGGTTGGGCCCAGACCTGGTCAGGCAAGCCGCTGCGGTTTATCATGGACAATGTTACCAAGGTAGCTTTCCCGGCTTTTTCGCGCCTTCAGGATGATAAAAACGAACTGGCCAGGGCAGTGGAAAAAACCCTGTTATTTATTTGTTTCACCACCTTTCCGGTAGTTGCGGGAATTGCCGTTGTCGCTCCGTCATTCGTCCGACTCGTACCCCGATATTCCAAATGGGATGCAGCGCTACTACCCCTTGCTCTGTTTTGCTTCAACTCTGCGCTTGCGGCTGTTTCCACTCCGCTTACCAACCTTTTTAATGCCATCGGTAAAGTAAAAATAAACACTTATCTGATGGTTATGTGGACGGTTCTTACCTGGATACTTACACCATTACTCGCTATCCGATACGGATACCTGGGTGTGGCTTACGCTACCGCAATTATCGCCCTTTCTTCATTCGTTCCCGTTATCATTGCCAAAAAATTCCTTGACTTCAGCCTTGTTGAAAGTGTCCTCAAGCCTGCCCTTGCGGCATTGGTTATGCTATGTATTTCTTTCTCGGTTAAATCATTTGCGCCTTTGTCTCTTTTCTCTATTATTCTGAATATCTTATTATCCTCTGTATCTTATCTTCTTATTATCTATCTTCTCACCGGACCGGTGCTTTTATCCGACACCCGGCGTCTCTGGTATGCCTTCCAAAAAAAAGACCGATTATAAATCCCTGGTATTAATTTTATTGGGGTCGGCAGTCTGGTCGCTGACGATGGTCAAAAGCGGTCTTAAATACAGTTATGGTATGGGATTTTGGGGTCCAAACGGTCATGATGGTATCTGGCATATTTCCCTGGCCTCGTCCCTGGCTCGTTTTTCCGGAGAGATGCCGGTATTTTCCGGCGAAGTTTTAAAAAATTACCACCTCGGATTCGATGCATCTCTGGCTCTGCTCCATCTGATCACCCGTCTTCCTTTTTCACTATTGTACTTCCAGATACTGCCTCCTTTATTGGCGGCGGCCGTAGGCTTTGCCGTCTATCGCTTTGTCACAGTCTGGACGGGCAGTAAATCGGCTGCCCGCTGGGTGCTGTTTTTTACTTATTTCGGCGGCAGTTTCGGCTGGCTGGTGTCATTGGTCCGGTTTGACCGTCTGGGAGGGGAATCTATGTTTTGGTCCGCACAATCCATTTCTACGCTTATCAATCCGCCCTTTGCAGTCTCCTTGATTTTCTTATTTTCCGGCCTGACATATTTTATATTAGACCGGGCGCACCCGCGTCGTCTGTATTTTTGGATCCAGATTTTATTATTTGGTCTTGTCGGTTTTTACAAAGTATATGCCGGAGTAATTGTCATGTCCGGTCTTGGTCTGTGCAGTCTTCAGGATTGGATTCAGGGCCGCCGATCCCGGACCCTGCAAATATTTGCCGGATCGCTGGTTTTGTTTCTCCTGGCCTTTCTGCCGGCAAACAGCGGCTCCTCCGGGTTGCTTGTCTGGCAGCCGTTGTGGTTTTTGGAGACTATGATGGGCTTGTCGGACAGGTTGGATTGGTCGCGTTTTTACCAGGCTATGACCAATTACCGTTTGGGTGGTAACTGGATCAAGGCTGTTCCCGCTTATGCCGTCGCCCTGGCAATTTTTCTTGCCGGAAACTTCGGCACCCGCCTCCTGGGCTTTTGGCATCTCAAATCGCATGATCGCTCTATCTCTCTGTCGCTTACCGGCATTTTTCTCCTTCAGGGCATCGCCATCGGCATAATTTTTCCCATGTTTTTCCTTCAAAAAGGTACCCCCTGGAACACCATCCAGTTTTTCTATTATTCCCAGATCTTCGCCGGCATTCTTGCAGGTATTGCCGTCGACAGCTTTTTGCAAAAACAAAAAAAATCTAACTCTATTCTCATAATCACGATTCTTGCTATCCTGACTCTTCCCACTACTTTCGATACACTTCGCCACTATTTGCCATCACGCCCACCGGCAAAGATATCAAATGAAGAAATCGAAGCCTTAAGATTTTTGTCCGTCATACCGGATGGGGTAGTCCTTGTTCCGCCTTTCAATCGTTCCCGGGCGCAGTACGGCCGGCTGGAACCTCCCCGGCCGCTGTATGCTTATGAGTCATCAGCTTATGTTTCTGCCTATTCCGACCATCCGGTATACATGGAAGACGAGGTTAATCTGGATATCACAGGCTACGATTGGCATACCCGTAAATCGGAATTGGAGGCCTTTTTCAATACCAAAAATATCGACGAAGCCAGGCAGTTTTTAAACGTTAACTATATCCGCTATATCTATCTCTCCGAAGTTGCTTTTCTCCGCCCCCGATTTTCCGCTACCCAGCTGGGGTTTGAAGGGATTTTCGAAAACGGCCAGGCAGCAATTTGGGCAAGAACAAATTAATACTTTTTTTTCTGGGCGGAAAATCCTCTGAATGATATTTTGAGCCGATTTAGTTTGTCCAACTTCATTTTTTGACCTCTCGATAGAATTTCTGTTATCAGACCGAGTTGGGCTATAGTCATTCCGGATAGCCAATTCGCTTCAACACTATCTACCAATTCTGTTTGTTTAGCAGTCTGAAGGCTTAGGATATAACCATTGTATGGACTGATTATATCTACAAATAAACCTGAACGAGATTTTTCTTTTGGGGATCTAACCGTTGCAACCACGATTTTTAAATTTGTATCAGGGTCAATTAGTTTAGTACTCCATACTTCACCTCCCTTTTTCGCCAACATCAACTTTTCCTGTGCTGCTGATACTAATGACCTTATTGCATATATATAAGCATCCTGCTCGGAAGGATTTAATGGTCTTCTTTTTCCCTTATGGGCCAAAGTCTCGATTAATAACTCCGTATTCATAAATCTAATTATAACAAATTGAAACAATGAGAAGACCTGTTATATTTAGGATTATCCGCTCCGGGTGATACAATAAATATATGCTTTCGGTGGTGATTACCGCCTGGAATGAGGAAAAAAACCTCCCCCGTGTAGTATCCTCCGTGGTTGAATTGGCGGATGAGATAGTAGTCGTAGTGGATGAGGCCTCAATTGATAAAACAGCTGAAGTGGCAAAAAAACTGGGCTGCACCGTCTACTTTCATGAGCATACCGGCGTAGTTGAACCCATGCGCAATTATTCAATAGAAAAAGCCAAGGGTGACTGGATATTGCTTCTGGACGCAGACGAAGAAATCCCGGTCTTTCTGGCCCGGCAAATTCCCGGCCTTATTTCGGGTGCGGAAGGTGATTATTATCGCATCCCCCGCAAAAACCTGATTTTTAACAAGTGGGTCAAAAGCGGTCACTGGTGGCCTGACTACGTTTACCGTCTTTTCAGGAAGGGAGCAGTTTCCTGGGACGATGTCATTCATAGCGTGCCTTTTACCCGGGGAGCGGGCAGGGATTTGGACCCGGTTGAAAAAAATGCCATTATCCATCACCACTACGATTCCGTCGCCCAATACATAGACCGGTTAAACCGCTACACGGATCACCAGCTGATCCATCTTCACTCGGGTTTCAGCACATCAGATCTTATCAGTCGTCCCTCACGGGAATTTCTCACCCAGTATTTTTCCAGAAGCGGATGGAAAGAGGGGACACACGGACTGGTCCTGTCGCTGCTTCAGTCGTATTCCGAATTGGCATTATATCTCAAGCTTTGGGAAAAACAGGGATTTCCCGCCTCTGCCTTCCCGCCGCAAAAACTGAGGGACGAATTGCGAAAAACGAATAACGATATGAAGTGGTGGTATTACCAGTCTCGCATCGATTCCTCCCTGGCCGTCTATCGCCCGTTTTGGAAAATTATCCGCAAAATTATAACTTTAATTAAATGAAGATATCGATAATTGTTTTAAATTGGAACGGAAGCGAGTTTATCAGTGACTGTCTGGCTTCTTTGCAGAAATTGTCCCACCCGCAGTTCGAAGTGGAAATGGTTGTTGTAGACAATGATTCCACAGACAGTTCCCCGGATCTGATACGGGGAAAATTCCCCGGTATTAAACTTATTCAAAATGACTCAAATCTGGGTTTTGCCGAAGGTAATAATGTCGGCATCCGCTATTGCCTGCAGCGAGGGGCGGATTTTGTCTGGCTGGTAAATCCTGATATGGTGGCCCATCCTTCCGCCTTGCTGGAGCTGGTCAGATCCGCAGGCCGCCATATCAGTGGCGGTGTTTTTGGCTCAAAGACTTATTTTGCTCCTGGTTTTGAAACTCACAAAGAACGCTATTCACCAAAAGATCTGGGCCACGTCCTTTATTACGCCGGGGGTCACATGGACTGGGCAAATCTGATGGCCGGGCATCGCGGGGTGGATGAGGTGGATACGGGCCAATATGATCACGATGTTGAAACGGATTTTGTAAACGGTGCCTCGATGTTTATTCGCTCTCTCGTATTAAATGCCGCTGGTTTATTGGACCCCCGATATTTCCTCTATTACGAAGAAAATGACTTCTGTCAGCGGGTCAAACGCCGCGGCTGGCAGCTGATTTATGCCTCCCAGAGTATACTGTGGCACAGTAATGCCCGGTCTACAGGGTTGGGTTCCCCGCTTCAGGACTATTACATTACCAGAAACCGTCTGCTTTTCGGAATGCGCTACGCTCCGGTGAGGACCAAGCTCGCTCTTGCCCGTCAGTCCATGGATTTGTACTTTAAAGGCAGGCCCTGGGAGCGTCGCGCAGTATTGGACTACTATACCGGCAATCTTGGCGCCGGTTCCTATCAGCCCTAATTACATGCTCTCAGCCATAGTCATTACCAAAAACGAAGCAAAAATGATCGGGGATTGCCTGAAGTCCCTGCAGTTCGCTGATGAAATTATCGTGGTGGATACCGGCAACACCGATCGTACCAACACTATCGCCGTCCGCTGGGGGGCTAAAGTCATTACTTCCGGCGGGTCCGATTACTCCCAGTTTAGAAATGACGGTCTGGTAGCCGCCGTTAATGATTGGATTTTGTATGTGGATGCCGATGAACGTGTCACTTCTCAACTGCAAATGGAAATCCTCCTGCTGACTGGCAAAAAAGATAACCAAGCTTCTGCTTATTCGCTTCCCAGGGCAAATTTTTTTCTGGGCCGGCGCATGCATTACGGCGGTTGGGGAGAAGACGATCGGGTTATCCGCCTGTTTCAAAAACGCTTCCTGAAACATTGGAAAAATCCGCTTCATGAAGAACCGGTTTTTGAAGGTGAGCAGGGCAGGCTGAATAATTTATTGGAGCACCATTCACACCGGGATTTGTCATCCATGCTGGAAAAAACCCTGGATTTTACGGCCCGTGAGGCCCGCTTGCGTTATGAAGCCGGTCACCCTCCCTTGGCCCTGTGGCGGTTCCTGCGTGTTATGGGTACCGAATTCTGGCACCGCTTTATTAGGTTGTCTGCATGGAAAGACGGACCGGAGGGAATTATTGACGGGATGTTTCAGGTGTTCAATATGTTTATCATTTATGCCCGTCTCTGGGAGCTGCAGCAGAAACAAAAGCCAATATGAAAGCCGCCATATACAATCCCTATTGGGACACTCTCGGAGGAGGGGAGAGGTATACCGCCTCATTTGTCCGTCTGTTGTTAGATAAAGGCTGGAATGTGGATATTTTTTCAAATAATAATATGTCTGAAGATATCCGCCGGCGTTTTGGATTAGATATTAAATCAGCAAATTTTATTCCCTTCCCAAAAAATTATCAGCAAACTACCTATCAATATTCCCTGGTCTTTTGGCTTTCGGACGGCAGCCTTCCGGTCTCTTTTGCCCGACGAACTGTGGTCCATTTCCAATTTCCTTTCAAAGATGTAGGCGGGCGCACTCCTCTTAGCTTTCTCAAATCCCGTTTTTACACTTTCGTTGTCAACTCCCGCTTTACTAAAACTTTCATCGATTCGGAATACCGGGTAAAAAGCCGGGTAATCTACCCACCTATCCATTCTGCAGGAATTGGGTCGGGGTCCAAAACGAACACCATTCTCTATGTAGGGCGGTTTTCCTCTCTTACACAATCCAAAGGACATGATGTTTTGATACGTTCTTTCAGAAACTTACACTACCGGATTCCGGGGTGGAAACTGATTCTGGCAGGCGGAACGAAAGTGGGCACTGATAAGGTAGAACTGTCGGCGTTGCGCGATATGGCGGATGGTCTTCCGGTGGATTTTGTTTTCGATCCCAATTTGGATCAACTCGCCCGGCTTTTCAGTCAGGCAAAAATATTTTGGACAGCTGCGGGTTACGGAATAGATGAGGAAAAAGAACCTACCCGAGTTGAGCATTTCGGAATTTCCCTGGTGGAAGCCATGTCCGCTGGGTGCGTCCCTGTAGTGGTAGGCGCGGGAGGTTTCAGGGAAATAATCCGATCCGGTGAAGACGGTCTGCTGTGGGGCACTACCCGTCAGCTGGAGGACTACACCCTGGACCTCGTCAAGCACCCCGCCAAATTGAAACAATTTTCCTCAGCTGCCGTCAAAAAAAGTAAAATATTTAATGTCTCCGTATTTAATCAGCAGTTCATACAACTATTAAAACTATGAAATCGCTCCTCCCATGGCTTGCACTCGGACTGGCAATCAGGCTGATACTTATTCCCTTGACCCTTCACCCCGATATCCGAGGTCATTACTTGGGGGCATATTTTATTACCCGCCACGGTGCGTTTTTTTCCGTCTACGATTTCATCAGCCGCCTGCCCCGGGATGATGTGTATACCCGGTTGTATGGGGACAACTTTTTGGTCTACTCCCCGTTGACTTACTGGTTCCATGCCGCCGTCTTGTCCATCGAGTCTGCCGTAATTCCCTGGGGGTTGTTTGTGTCTCTGGAGCAGGATATCGGGGCTGCAATTGCAATGCCTGGAATTCCCTGGCTTCTTTATTTGCTCAAACTTCCGTATCTGTTGATAGACGCACTCGGACTCTGGTTTTTGTTAAAAATAGTACGCGAAAAACATCGCCTCCAAGCATGCATATTATGGGTGCTAAACTTGCCTTTGATTTATTCCGCTTATATGATGGGCCAGTTTGACACGTTCTTGGTTGTCTCCATTCTGGCTGCGGTTTATTTTTCAAAATCAGACCGTCCGGTACTGGGAGCGGTAGCACTGGCCGTCGGTGCCGGTTTCAAGCCGTTCCCGCTGTTTCTAGTGCCTTTTCTGCCTGGCTTGAAAATAAAAAATATTTTTGCCGGGCTGTTTACTTATTTTCTGATTATTCTGCCTTACCTACCGTCACCCGGTTTCCGCCAGTACGCCTTACTGGCTCAGCATACAGACAAAATGTGGTATGCCGGGATTCCTATTTCAGGCTCACAATATCTGTCCTTGTTTATGGTCGGTTATGTTTTTATATTCTGGATGTTCCACTACTTTCCTAAAAAACTACCCGTCTGGGGGTGGCTTTTGGCAGTTCTCCTGTTGTTTTATTCCGTGACCCATTACCATCCCCAGTGGTTTGCCTGGATCTCCCCGCTTCTCATTTTGGCTGCAGTAAATTCCCCCCGGGTCTGGTTGCCTGTATCTGCTCTGGTCGCCTGCTGGGTAGGTGTGGTTCTGTCATTTGAACCGTCTTTAAACCTAGGCCTGTTCGGTCTGCCGGGAAATATCTTTCGGGAGATAAACCGCTTTTATCCTGCCGACCGTCTGGTGTCTTTTATCCGCAGTGCCTTCGCCGCCACTTCTCTGGCCCTGCTGTCTGCAATCCAGTCACATGAAACCCCCAAAGATTGAACTATTGCTTCTGGTCCTGCTGTTGGCTATCGGGTTGGTACCCCGGATGTGGGGGATAAATACCAACCTGCAGATTCATTTCGACCAGGGTTTGCATGCAGTCGGCATCTGGCGTATTTGGCACGACCGGGGTATCTCTTTCCTGGGTCACCAGACGGATACACTGGGCATCTATCACGGACCGCTCTATTACTGGCTTATGACGCCGGCGTATTTTTTTGGGCGCGGAGACCCTGTCTGGGGTTCGGTTTTCCAGATCCTCTTGGATGCGGTTGGCATTTTTTTCCTCGCCTCGGTAGCAAAAAAATTGTGGGACTTCAAAACAGCCCTATTCTCTGTAATTCTGTATGCTTTCTCCTACGGCTACGCATCCTATGCCCGCTGGCTGTCCAATGTCACCCCGACGTTTCCACTGAGTAGTATTTTTCTCTGGTGCGCATACGCACTCTTTCAGGGCCGGGTCGCTTTTTTACCCTGGTCTTTGCTGACTGCTTCAGCCATTACCCAAATGAACGGGGCTATCGGCGTTTTTCTTTACCCGGTCGTTTTGTTTTTATTTTTGGTCTCACCCGCCCGCACTCGCTTGAATTTCAAAATTGTCTCTGCATCCGTCTTCGCTTTTATAATGCCGCACTCACCACTTTTATTATTTGAATTACTAAACCGTTATCCGGTTACCCGGGCGGTTTTAAATATCAATTCAGCCGGATCCGCCGGTGTGAGCTTTTCCGCCCGTATTATCATGTACAACGTCCGCACCCTGCTTACGGAATTGATGCACCTGACTTCATATCCTTTCTATCTGCCGACTATTTTTTTGTTTATTTCTGGAGTCATATTGCTTCTTCTCCGGTTCCGTCATCCTGCCTACAAATTCCTGTCCATCTTTATTTTTGCGTTCTTTATTTCTTTATCCTTTTACCAGCGCGGTGCCATCGGTTTTTTTCTTGTACCGTTGTTTTTGGTGTTTACTTTGCTTTTTGCCCGGGTGTTGGTCCTTTTGCCGCGTTTTCTCGGCCTTATCCTGTTGCTGCTGCTTCTGGTCGTCAATTTCTATCATTGGCGTTACTTTCTCATCCCTCACCGCAATCTGACCCCGATAGGTACCGCCAACCTGATCACTGCCGGGGACCGTAAAAATATCGTGGATTGGATTTACCGGACTGCGAATGGCCGCTCATTTGCCTTTTGGATCTACACCATTCCTTATTTTCTGGATGAACCGTGGATTTATTATTTTTGGTGGTACGGCCAGCCGAAATACGGGTATCAACCGGTCAGTACCGGCGGCTTCAACTCCGCCGATCTGCCCCCTTCCACCTTGGTCTTTGTCATTTACGAGCCGGACGATAACCGTCCGGATCTGCTAACCGCCTGGCACTCCCGGGTGAAGGAACAGTTTGGCCCAACTGAAGCATCATTTATTTCCAACGATGCCCGGGTAGAATTGCACTGATGCGACATCTGAAAAGGTATTTCCCCATATTGTTCCTGGTTCTGGCGGTTCTGGTTTTTTTTCATAAGTCTGTTATCGATTCCGCTGTACCCCTGCCGGCAGATATTGTCGTGGGTGTTTATTATCCCTGGCTGGATTATAAGTGGGAAGGGTACCCGGCCGGAGTGCCGGTAAAAAATCCATTGCTGTCGGATGTTCCCTCCCTGATCTATCCCCAAAAGATATATGCCATGTCGCAGATCAAATCCGGCATGCTCCCCCTTTGGAATCCGTTGATGTTTAATGGGTATCCCTTAATGGCCAATTTCCAGTCCGCGGTTTTCAACCCGTTTAATGTGTTTTTTCTGTTAGCCCGGCCGGCCGTTGCCTGGAGCTGGTACATTGCTTTCCAGCCCTTTCTGGCTGGCCTGTTTACTTATCTGTTGCTGCGGTATCTGCGTTTGTCTGTATGGCCTGCCCTTTTCGGAGCTATCGCCTTTGCCTTCAGCGGCTTTTCGCTTATCTGGCTGGAATACGGAATTCATGGATACGTGGCTGCGTATATACCGGCGTTGCTGCTTTTTTCGCTTGTATTTGCCCGGTCCCGCCGCCTGCTATATGGGGTTCTGACTGCCGTAGTAGTTTCCCTGCAGATATTTTCCGGGTATCCCCAGATTACTCTGTATACGCTGCTTCTGCTGCCCATCTGGACCTGGGTTAACCTGGCCCCGCCCAGCAAGCCTGCGTGGTTCATTAAATATCTTTTCTTTATTGGTCTGGGGATTGCCTTGTCGGCGCCACAATTGCTTCCCGGCTTGGAATTATTAAAAAATTCCCAGCGATTGGCCGAGTCCGTGACCGGAGGCAGCCAGATAGCCTTCCTCCCCTGGACGCAAATGATCACACTTCTCGCTCCGGACTTTTTCGGCAATCCTACCACCGGAAATTTTTGGGGGCCGGGGGATTACACCAACACCTCATTTTACGTTGGTACAGTGGTATTTGTTTTGTGCTTGGTATCTCTGTTTTACTGGAAATACTCCCATTCTATACGCTTTTTCTGGAGTTTGTTTCTGGCATCTCTGATTTTGGCTTTGCCGACCCCCATCTCCCGGGCAGTCTCCTGGCTACCGCTTTTTTCCGCTTCCACAGCCACACGTTGGTTTATTATGACATCCCTTTCCGCTTCTGTATTATCAGCGCTGGGGTTACAGCACTTGCTGTCTGCCTCCCGCACCCGGCTTTATCCGCACATGCGGCTGGCTGTCATACCCGCAGTCGTATTGCTATCCTGCTTTTTGGGTTTTTTCGCGGCCCGCGAGGCTCTTTTATCCGCAGCTGCTGACTTTCCCGTCATTACCCATACCTCGGTTTTTCAGGCAAGCACGGAGAATTTTTCAGTTACTCTCAGAAATCTTATCCTTCCGGGTATACTGGCTTTTTGTTCCGGTCTGCTCGTGTTCCTGTCCCTCCGTTTCAAAATCACCCGCCTGACAGTCCCCGTATTTCTTTTACTATCCCTGTTCGAGTTGTTGCGTTTTGGCTGGAAATATAATCCCTTTTTCCGCTCCGACTTGATTTTTCCGGATACTGGGGTATTAAGTTTCCTGCGTGATAACCAAGGGAAGGGTAGGTTTCAGGGAGGCGACGTAATCCCTTTGAACATGTGGCTGCCTTACGGATTGGCGGCCCCGGGTGGTTATGACGCAGTCTACCCTCTCTCCTGGGCCCGGTATTTAGCATCCCTCGACGGTGGGCTCCCGGGTGAAGCTAAAGGCCGGGTAGGCTCCATTGCCCGTTACGACTCTCCTCTTTTGGATACTGCGGCAGTTCGTTATATCCTCGCTCTAAAACGCGTGCACGGGGTTCCAGACCCTGCCGGTACACCGTCTTACGTTTTTGATCTCCCCAAACTCAGACCGGTTTTCGATGAGGGTTCCGTGGTCGTATTGGAAAACACCGCTGCCCTGCCCGAATCTTATTTGATCACAGCGGAAAGCGGAACGGTTCCCGTTTTCCCTCGGTCTCTGGCAAATCCCAAAAAATTTACCTTCGAAGTGGATTCCTCATCATCCTCCCGCTTAGTGAATACGACCGTAGATTTCCCCGGTTGGGAGGCGTCGATTGACGGCCGCAGGGTTACCAAGTCAGCCTCCGCCCTGCCTTTCCAGTCGGTGGAAGTACCGGCCGGATCGCATAGGATAGAATTTACATACCGCCCATTATCTTTTAGAATCGGTTTACACCTTTACCTATCCGCTTCTGTTTTGGGGGCGGCAGTCATCCTAAATGAAAACCGCCGCGCAGCTTCACGCCCACGTACCGCCCGATTGGTATGAATCCTCCGTTAAGACAAATATTCTGCAAAGGTTTTGGCATCGGCGTCGTTTTAAAGCGGTCGAGCGATTTTCCGAAAAAGTCAAAGGGTATGTGCTGGATATCGGATCAGCAGACGGCTATTTTACCCGGGAAATTTTAGAGCAGACCGGAGCCGGCCGGGTGGAGGGTATCGACGTCCTGAAGTCGTCGGTGGATTATGCGTCCAAGCGATACTCCAAAAACAAGCGGCTCAGGTTTAGTCTGGGGGACGCGCACAAGTTGGAATTTCCGCCCAACTCTTTTTCCGCCGTCTATTGCCTGGAGGCACTGGAGCATGTGTATCAGCCCCGGACAGTGCTTTCCGAAATTCTCCGGGTGCTCAAGCCGGGAGGATATACGATAATCCTGGTCCCCGCGGAAAACTTTCTCTTCAAAAGGATTGTCTGGCCGCTTTGGATTAGGTGGCGCGGCCGGATTTGGCAGGATACTCATTTGAGTTTTTTCGACAACAACAAACTACCCGAACTGATGTCCGGGGTCGGCTTCACGCAAGTTAGCACTCACCGCTTCATTCTGGGTATGCTGCTTTTGGTCAAAGCCAGGAAGTCTGGATAATAGTAAAATAGTCACGTGGCCGTCACTGTCGTCATTCCCGTCTGGAACGGACTGGAGCATGTCAAAGCCAACTTTCCGGCCGTGCTGGCCTTGGGTGCGAATGAAATAATTGCAATAGACGATGCGTCAGCAGATGGAGTAGGGGACCATATCAAAAAAGCGTTTCCTCAGGTTAAAATATTGACCAATGTTGTCAATTTGCGTTTTCCAAAGTCCGTAAACAAGGCAGTCAAGGCCGCCTCAGGTGATTTCATAATTTTATTAAATCAGGATGTTCTTCCGGATAAACATCTTTTAAAAAATGTATTCCCACATTTTTCCGATTCCCGGGTCTTCGCTGTGACTTTCAACGAACAGCATCAATCCTGGGCTAAAGTAGAAATCAATAACGGCCGGTTGGAGCATATTAACGGCGAATTGGACAACCAAATTCATCACTCTTTCTGGGCTTCCGGGGCCGGTTCGGCTTTCCGCAAATCTGTCTGGAGGGAGTTAGGCGGATTCGATGAAACCCTGACGCCAGGATACAGCGAGGACCTGGATTTGGGTTACCGGGCCCGCAAACGCGGATATGATATCCTCTGGGAACCTCGGGCAATTATTTTCCACACTCCAGAGTCAGCTTACCGCCTGGCTTTACCCGAAAGGACTTTGCGGTATATCAAAGAGAGGAATTTTTTGCTGGTCCAGTGGAAAAACTTCGACCTATCTAATTTACTTAATCACGCAATCTCCTTAATAACTTATATCTTAAAACACCCCGGCTTTATTGTCCCCGTTTTTATGGCCGCCTTTCACCTGCCCCGGGTTTTCCTCTTCCGCCTGAAGGAAAAAAGATTTATCAAGCTTTCGGATTCAGAGGTCATGAAAGCAATTAACTGATTCTTAACCGTTTTCCTCGTCTGAAGAAGCGGCTTGATTCTTATTAAGCGTAATCGAAAAAGAAAGTCTCCCGTAGCTGTATAATCAGTATCAGTTTATGACTCCGGACGTGCCGCAAATATCCGTCATTATTGTCAGTTGGAATGTCAAAGAGTCGCTGTGCCGCTGTCTCGACTCGATTTTTACAGCCAAATATCCTCGACTGGAGGTAATTGTTTTAGACAACAACTCATCCGACGGTACTGCGTCGGAAGTCAAAAAAAAGTTTGCACACAAGTTAAAACTCATTGCCAACCGGCAAAACCTGGGTTTCCCCAAAGCGGTTAATCAGGGGTTAGTGGCTGCAAAAGGGGAATATTTTTTAATATTAAATCCGGACACTAGACTGCCTGCTGACTTTTTCCGTCTTTGTCTGGACTTTGCCCGTCAAAATCCGGGGTTTGGTGTCATGGGTCCGCGGTTTACGGATCCGGATGGTTCTTCCCAGGGGTCGGTATTTCCGGAGCCTACCCTTGTTGCTGCAATCAGGAAATACTGGCTGGGGGACGATTCAGCCTATAATAAATATACCCCTGAAGCTTCTCATCCTGTTTCGGTCAACTCCTCGGTCAACTCCGTTTCCGGTGGCTGTCTGTTTTTTTCCCGATCGACCATGGAAAAAGTCGGCATACTGACTGAAAAGGTGTTTATGTATTTTGAGGATTTGGATTATTGCCGCCGGATCCACCGGGCCGGATTGCCGGTGATATTTCACCCCGGGATCACCATCATTCATGAGCACGGACAAAGCGCGGCTAAATCCCCGGATACGCAAAAATACATTCGAGATGCCGGTCTCTGGTACCACGGTCCTTTTAAGTATTATTTGATTACAACCGTCATCCGCTCCCGCCAGATTATAGATAAAATCATTTCTGGAAAACGGTCCTGAGTATTTCTTTCGTAATCGCGGCATTGGCCTCTGCCATCTCCCTCCTGCCCGCTATACTCCACGCCAGCGCTTTGAATCCCCCCCCCGCCATTAGTATCCATGGCAGGACCATCCGCTCCCAGGGTGCATTGTGCTTATCAAACCAATACAAATACCCCTTCACCTCGCTTGTAAATGCTTTAACCAGGCTTTGGATGCTGGCACCCTTCAGGTGTATGCACTTTGTCACAGGCGTATAAAAGATTTTAAATCCCGCTTTTTTGGCGCGGTACATCCACTCCATTTCCTCCCCGTACATAAAGTATTTTTCGTCCAACCCCCCAGTCTTTTCAAACACTTGGCTTTTCAGCCAGATAAAAGCCCCGGTTACCCAATCCGTTTCTTGGGTGTGCCGGTAACGGGACAAATCTCTTACATGTATCGCATCTGCATGCTTGCGGATCACGGGCAGATTGTCTATAAAACTCATAAACAGTACTATCCGCAATAGTGTGGGAAAAAATCCCCAGGACTGCTGAATGGTGCCATCCGGATACACCAGCTGGCAGCCGGCCATATCCGCCTCTTTTCTGGTTTTCATAAACCGGTGCATTTCCGAAAGTGTTTCGGGAAAGACGAAGGCGTCGGGATTTAATAATAGCAGCCATTCACCGGAGGCCATCTTCATTCCCTGATTATTGGCCGCCGCAAAACCCGTATTTACGTCATTTTTGATCAGTCTTACCCAAGGGTATTTTTGCGCGATTTCCCTGGCGACAGGTTCTATAGATGCATTATCGATGACAATTGTTTCCCATTTCTCCCCTGTCTTTTTTTCAAAAATATCCAAGCTTTTTTTCAGGCTCAGAAGGCACTTATGCACCGCTTTCCGGGCGTTGTAAGTGACTATTACCACCGACAGCATCCGGTATATAATAACAGAAAACATGGGAGCTTTTCTGAGTCTGCTGCTTCTTCTCTCAGCTTTGTTTCGTTTTCCCATGCTGGACCGTGTTCCCCCAGAATTATTCGGAGATGAAATTGATGTCGGCTACCAGGCCTTTTCTTTGTATAAAACAGGCAAAGATCTTTACGGCCAGGTATTACCTGTATATATCCATTCACTCTCCGAGTGGCGTGCCCCCCTGCTAATGTACATGACAGTTCCCTCAATTGCTCTTCTCGGTAATACCGAATACGGTGTCCGTCTGCCGGAGGCAGTATTTGGTTCCCTTGCCCCGGTAATTCTCTTTTTCCTGGTTTACCAAACCACCAAATCAAAACGACTTGCTGTCCTGTCATCCTGTATTCTTGCATTCTTGCCTTGGCATATTCATTATTCACGCGCCGCTTTTGAAGCGGTTATCCTTCTGGATTTGCTCATGCTGGGGACTCTTATGTGGCTAAGAGGCAGGTTGTTTTTATCTGCCTTGTTTTTATCCTTGTCCTTTTATACTTACAGTACTGCCGCTGTTTTCGTTCCCCTGTGGCTGGTATTTCTGTATCTTTATAATAAAAAGAAATTTTCCGGGAAATTCTCTTATTTCTTCCTCCTGTTCCTTATTCCCTTCATCGCCTTTTTGGTTTCCGGCCGCGCCGGGGAGCGTTTCAGCCGACTGAGCATTCTGCAGCCCGATACTGAAACCATCGATAAAATTACCTTCTTAAGAAGCCAGGAAAATACCCGATTGGAACCGTTCTTTCATTCCCGCTGGGAAAGCATGGCCCGCTTGTTCGCCTACAATTATTTTCGGGCTTTCTCTTCCGAATTTTTATTCGTCCGGGGGGATCCGACCGTCCGCCACAATCTTCAGTATATCGGCCAGCTCCTGCCGACCACTGCCCCATTCCTGATATGGGGATTATATCTTCTGGCCAAAAAAAAGCAGTATTTCTGGCTGGTATGGATGCTTCTTGCGCCACTTCCCGCCGCACTTACCCGGGACGGTGCCTGGCACGCCACCCGTCTGTTTCTCATGATCCCGCCTCTTTCTGTTGCCATTGGCGCCGGAATATTGCAGTTGCTCCACTTCTTCTCAGACAAAAAATTCATAAAACTAATGTTGGTAATCCTATTCTCTGTCGACTTCATCCTGTTCGCTCATTATTATCTTGTCCATTATCCCAAGACTTCCTGGCGCTGGTGGCATGTAGGCTACAAACAATTAATGGTTCAGATTCCGGACCTCACCGCCCAATATGACAAGATATTTATAAATAATACTTACGAACCCTCGCTTATCCGTTTTCTGTTTTATACGCGTTTCCCTCCCGCCCTTTTCCATTCCCAATTCAGGACAGACAAGCCGGTAGACAATATTTATCCGGGTTACAATGGCTTCAGCCTGGCTGATAAATTCTTTTTCGGAGACTTCACCGGCGAGGCGTTAAAACAGGGCTTGCCCGAATACATTTCTTCAGACTCTTTGTATCTTATAAGCCAGCGGGAAAATATTCCCGGGGACTGGGATTGGCGCACCAGCGGACCTGCCGGGATAAAAATAATTTCCGCTACTGCCGATCCTTCCGGGGTACCCCTGCTTTACTTAATTTCTCGCTATTAAAATCCGGTGGAGATATGCGTAAGGCACTAATTTTTGCCCTGATTCTTCGCGGGCTCCTTGGCTCTTTTTATTACCACCCGGATCTTAAAAGCCAGTTTTTTCATGCCTCTTTTCTTTCCCGGGGAACGGTAAATATATATGATTATCTGTCGGTAAACCGTAAAGACCTGCCGTACTCGGACACTTTCAATTACCCTCCGCTGATATATTTTTTCCAGGGTGCCTGGCATTTTATTTCCCGGGCAGTTATCGGGCCGGGGCTTACCGACTGGTTGTGGGACTGGAGCGATCGGCATTTGTATGCAGGGGGGCTTTTTGCCTACCTACTGGTGCTCAAACTCCCGTACTTGCTGGCAGACCTGCTGATCCTGAAACTGCTTCTGGATCTGGCTCCCCGGGAACGAAAATACTCCGTTTCTCTTCTATGGCTGTTTAATCCGGTTTCCCTTTACGGAATATATATGGTAGGTCAGTTCGATATTTTGCCGGCATTAATTACCGTCGGTTCTTTCATCCTGGCTAAAAAATCCCGGTTTGCCTGGTCCTTGTTTTTACTTGGCTTGGCTGCGGCTTTCAAAACATATCCCTTGCTCCTGGTACCTTTCGTGTTATTGAAAATCCCCCGTGTGGAGACTCTTTTTCGATCCTTACCTGGTCTGGCCGTCGGATACCTACTGCCCCTGGCCCCGTTTATTTTTTCCGTCTCCTTTCAGTCGTCTGTTTTCCGTTCCGGTTTATCGGGACGGATCGTCAACGCACCTTTCCTGTTGTATTATTTTGTTCTCCTTATTCTATCCTTTCGCGGTCGGAAAACTGCGTCGCTCTTGTGGGAATTTATGGCAGTAACTTTGGGGGTTCTCTTGTTTACCCGCTTCCACGCCCAGTGGGCCATCTGGACCTTACCCTTTGCCGTATTGCTTGTTTCTGTCAAATCGACCTTGAATTGGACGGCAGCTGCAGTTGTTATTACTCTTTTCGGTATTGTGTTTCTCATTCCGGATCAATATGTCCTGATCGGTCTTTTCACACCCCTGAATCCTTATCTGGCCTATGTCCCGCCAATCTCTCAATTCCTGCCTGCAATTCTTGCTCCGGTTTTCAGGGGGGCTTTTCTTATTTCAGGATTATTGTTTGTATTTCTCAGCCGTTCCAATGAAAAAACCGTTTGACCCATTTATTCTCTCCTCACTATATCTTATTCTCTTACTTCTTGAGCTGTTATCCCTTACTTTTCTTGCCCTCCGCCGTCTGCCGGATACCGTCCAGCATCGGGGAGAGAAATATTTGCCCGTATATTCGGATACCCCGTTGACCCAGACATTTCGCCCCCGCCACGATAATATCAATGTAGTTCTCATCAGCCTGAAAAATCCCAATCTGGCAAACATTGATCCGTTGATTTTTACATTATCAGATTTACAGGGTAGCGAGATTCGCCGGGTGGAAGCCAGCGGCCGCAATACCGGCGACGGGGTAACTCTCCGCTTCCAATTCTCCCCCGTGCCGGATTCGGCAGGCCGGGAATTCCTGATTAAGTTAAGTGCGCCTAATACCTCCCGTGGATCCCCCGCCATTTCTGCCGGTTTTTCTGAAACTGATGCATATCCCTTAGGGCGTAGTCTTATTCCTGGTGAATCCGGGGATATGTCATTCCAGTTGTTTTACTACCCCTCCGATAAAAAGGTACTGTTTACCGAATTAGGCATACTCTTCTTTTCCCGTCTCGTAAACCCTGCCTATCTCAAATCTTTTTCTCTGTATCTTATTGTCTTATTTCTTGTTTTCCGGTTCCTGCTATCCGGTATACCAAGTTCTCCTGCGGATCGTAAATCTCCGAGATAATTTCTACCCCGTCCCGCTTCAAATCATTTTCCGGCAGGGAATATACACTGCCGATAAACAGGGTATTTTTCATATTCCGGTCAGTGGGCCAGTAAATTTTCCGGAATTCATACTTGCCGAAGTCCTTGTTGCTGCCGTCTGTCTTTACCTGTGTGTGGTAAACCGCCGGAGGATACGCGCTGTAAAACAGAGTAAAAATATGCGGCTGTGCCTGTGGTGTCTCCCAAATAACCCGGTCATATTTATCAACCGCAGATTTTATTGCCTGGATAGTCTCCCTAAAACCCCATTGCCATTTGCCGAATTCCACATAAGGAACATAAAATCTGGCCGTCATAAAAAACCCTGCTGCATAAATAATCAGCATTCCGGCCATCACCGCACCGGCTGCCATCCTGGCAGAATTATTCATGATACCCCCGAGAATTCGTCCGGCTCCAATTGCTCCCGTTACCGAAAAAGCGGCCATTAAAGGCAGTACACGGACAGGGGAAAACCAGCTCCAGGTAATTACCGCCGGAATAGGCGCCGCAACTATCCAGTATTTTAAAAATGTGTTATGCCGGGCATTTTTTGAAAACACTGTTGCCATCCCCACCGCCCAAAGAATAAATTCAAGCGGGTAATACATGGCATAGCCGGATATGCTTTGGTTGGGTTCGTTGCTTCCGCGTACAAACAGGTTGGCTGGAGAAAAATAGGAAAAATACCTGTCTGTCACCGCAGCGGCAAAATTATAAATTGACCGGTCCGCCTGCCAAATTTTCATAATGCTGGTGGTAGACAGTCTGGATAGCCCTGCCCCGAACATGCTGGTGTAAAATACGGGAGCTGCAGCCAGTACCATTGCCAATATCCATTTGGGGTGTAGACTTTCCCTGCCCAGCCGTAAAATTACCCACACCAGCGCCAGAGGCAGATAGATTTTGGCCGAATGGTATGAGACCGCCGCCAGCCCGAAAAGCAGGATGCCGGGGAAGAAACGCCCCCTCTTTTTCTCCGCGCAGACAAGAAAAAATATTCCTCCCAGAGTCAGCGCCAGTGCCAGATTGGCTTCAAACGCCCCCCGGGAAAAAATAATCCCCCATGGTGCCGCAGCAGTCAGTGCCATCGCCGCCAAAGCCGTCCCGTCCTCCCCCGTCAGCTCCTTGGTTATTTTATATATCCAGATTACGCTGATAATTCCGGCCAGGGCGGAAACCAGCCGGGTATTTGCACCCGTCAATCCCCATATCCCAACGACAGGAGCGGTCAAATACGCGTACAAAGGAGGCTTGTAGTCGTCAAAAGACCGTAGGGAAAACGGCAGGAAATATCCGTATTCGTCCTTGCCGGTTTTCCACAGGCTGTAAGCGTTGTACCCGATAGCTGCTTCGTCCCAATTCAGTGAGGGAGGGGACCATTCCAGCCCCCACAGCCGGACCAGTCCTGCCGCCAGCAATATACCAGTAAAAATCAGGTTTTTCAGTTTTCCCATATCCATATTCCCGGACCGAATCCGTAAACAAGCACTTCGTCCGTTTCAATCGTTTTTAATACTTTGTAACTTGACTGCCCCGGGTTGTACTCCGCCCGTTTGCCGGTTATTTCTCCCGGCAAACCCGCGTAGGCGGTTTTCCCGGATACCCCCCCCATTTCGCTGCCCAGATCAAGCTCTCTGAATTCCAGGTTGTCCCAGGTCGTCCCGCCACCGGCCCAGTACAAATCCGGGTCTGCACCGCTGTAGTATGCGTACATCAGGCCGGTAGGGCCAAAACGGTCGGTAATCACCACTTTGTCATATTTAGGTCCGTTTGACTCTACCCAGCTGGAGATTGACCGGTACAAAAGTATGTCGGACCGGGTATATGACCCCGGATTCAGATACATGGGTTTTAATATCAAAAAGGCCGACAGTATATATATTGCGGCTCCCAGGACCAGACCTTTTCTTCCCATGCTGCCCAATCCAGTGGCAGCTGCCAGGGTAAGTAATGGTATCAAAAACAATGCGCTTAGATGAAAATATCTTTTTTCAAAAATAATTGCAGGCAACAGTGCTAAAAGAGTAAATATCAGTATTTTTATCCTGCGATCTCTC
>LCNU01000006.1 GCA_001001375.1 Candidatus Amesbacteria bacterium GW2011_GWC1_47_15
ACCAGACCCTGTTCCTTTTCCAACTCGCTGACAAGAGCAGGCAATAGATCCATATCAGCATTTTAAGGGATAAGCGGGGAAAATACAGGCAGTGTCCCCTCCCTTGTCCGGAAGAATTAAACGCGGGGGAGGGAAATGTCCTCCGTGAGATAAAACAAAGTTTCTTCCCCGGAAGCAGCACAGCGCATGACCTGATGTGAATTGGGAGTGAAGGTCGTGTTTTTTGAGATCAATTGTAAAGCTTGCGTGACAGGGGTCCAGAAATGTTCACCGAATCCGTTGGCCGGTTCCAAGGTACCTGTTGGATCCTGTGCGCGGCAAACATGATACAGGGTATCTTCGAAAATTTGTTCAACGGGGAACCGGCGAATTTTACGGATGATGCCTGACAGCGAAAACCGGGCAGACAGGCCTGTTTCCTCCAGCAGTTTGCGTGCAGCTGCCGCTTCTACGGCTTCCCCCGGGAGAAGTTTCCCGGAGATGACCTCGATATCTCCCAAATACGGCTGGCGGGCACGTTTCTGTAAAAGCACATTTCCCCCGTGAAACAAATAGCAAAGGACGGATATTTTGAAGGTCTCCCGGGCGGTGCCGGAAATGTCCAGATACTGAATCAGTTTTTTGCCGTCGTCCGTCAGACTGTACCAAGTGTCCGTTTTGGAGACAACACCCTTTTCCTGAAGGAATTTGAGGTGATATTTGTACAGATCGTTATCAATATCCTCCGGTCGGGCTTCGGAGTAAGTCAGTTGAGGTTTCCTGATAAAGGCGGAAAGAATCCTGTACTGAACGAAACTCAAATCCCGGTAGTCCATTATTTTAATTATTTAACCTCTTTCCCAACCGGGGGATATTGCGCAGGGGAAGCTTGATGATCTGAGCGGTGCGGCTGGTCAAAACCACCTGTTCCACGTTTTCATCGACTCCGATACAGGTAACGATCTTGCCTGTTTTGTCGTTGATGGAGGCGGCTTTGACTCCCTGACCGCCGCGCTTTTGCAAAGGCCAGTTTTTGACCGAAGTACGCTTGCCCAGGCCTTTTTCAGTAATGATGAGCACATCTTCGAAAACCTTGCGGCGTTTGTCGGTTACTTCCCGGCCAGCCGGAAATACTTCTTTCCCAACCACGAAATCACCGCTTTTCAACTCTATACCGCGGACACCCATAGTGTCGCGGGCAGTGGGACGGACATCTTCTTCCCTGAAACGAATGGATTTGCCTTCTTTTGAGACTATTAGAACCTGGTCCGTGCCTGTGGTCGGACGAACCCATTCCAGACTGTCACCTTGTTCCAATTTAATGGCGATAATACCGGACTGGCGGATATGATCAAAATCTGTTAGCTTGCTTTTCTTGATCGTACCCCGGTGAGTGGTCATCAGGAGGAATTTGTAAGCATCCTTTTTACCCAGGGAGAGTACCGTCTGCAGTTTTTCGTCCTGGGGGATATTTATCAGGTTTACCACAGCCTGGCCCTTGGACTGGCGGGAACCCTCCGGCAGATCAAAGGCTTTGACTTTGAAAACGCGTCCTTTGCTGGTGAAGAAAAGAATATCGTCATGTGTATTTGCAGTGAGCAACTGGGCAATTTCGTCCTCCTCTTTGGTGGTCATACCCGTGACTCCCTTGCCGCCGCGATGCTGGGTACGAAAGGCGGACGGATTTTGGCGCTTGATATAACCTGTGGAGGTGATGGTAATTACGGTATCCTCCGATGGGATGAGGTCTTCGTAAGAAAATTCACCTACGGGGTTTTTGTGAACCCGGGTACGGCGCGGCTCAGGATATTTTTCCTTAAGTTCCAGGCCCTCGGTTTTTATAAGAGCCAGGATTTTTTCTCCAACGCGGCCAGGCGCCGCAACTGCATATCCAGAATCGCCACTGCCTGAATCTCCGTCAGACCAAAGCGTTCCATGAGGTTTTTTTTGGCCACATCGGAATCCGCAGACTCCCTGATTGTTTTGATCACCGCATCCAGATGATCCAGAGCGATCTTTAACCCTTCCAGGATGTGAGCCCTTTCCCTGGCCCGGCGCAGGTCGTATTCCGAGCGGCGGGTGATCACCAGCTGGCGGTGTTTGATATATTCGGACAGAATTTGCTTTAATCCCAGAACCTGGGGAGTACCGTCTACCAGGGCGACGATATTAGCGGGAAAAGTGGTCTGCAAGGCTGTATGTTTGTAAAGATTGTTCAAGAGGGCTTTGGGTTTGGCATCGCGTTTCAGTTCGATAACCACCCTAATGCCATCCCGGTCCGATTCGTCCCGCAGGTCTGAAATTCCGTCGATTTTTTTATTGTGGACCAGATCCGCAATCCGGGCTACCAACTCGGCCTTGTTTACCTGGTAGGGCAGTTCGGAAATGATTATCTGGTTCTTACCTGATTTGGTTTCTTCTATTTCCGCCTTACCCCGGACGACTATCCGGCCGCGACCGGTGGCATAGACTTCCGCAATTGCCTTGGAATCGTAAATAGCCCCGTGCGTCGGGAAATCCGGACCTTTGACAAACTGCATCAGTTCTTCCACTGAGGCTTCGGGATTTTCTACCAGGTGGACGATTGCGTCCACCACTTCGCCCAGGTGGTGGGGAGGAATTTTTGTGGCCATTCCCACGGCAATACCCTCCGATCCCATTAACAGCAAATTGGGGAGTTTAGCCGGAAGAAATATCGGTTCTTTCAGGGTCCCGTCAAAATTATCCAACAGGTCAACAGTTTCCTTGTCCAGATCTACCAGCATTTCCTCGGAAATTTTGGAAAGCTTGGCTTCCGTATAGCGCATAGCGGCAGGAGAATCGCCGTCTATGGAGCCGAAATTTCCCTGGCCATCTATCAGGGGATATCTCATGGAAAATTCCTGGGCCAGCCGGACCAGGGCATCGTAGACAGGAACGTCTCCGTGGGGATGGTATTTGCCCAGCACCTCTCCTACAATTTTGGCAGATTTGCTGTGTTTGCCGGAATATTTTAAACCCATGTCGTGGCAGGCATACAAAATCCGACGGTGGACGGGCTTGAGACCGTCCCGGACATCCGGCAAAGCCCGGGCTACAATTACCGACATGGCATAATCCAGGAAGTTTTTTTGCATCTCGTCCGTAATTTCCGCCTGAATAATGCGGGGGTTATCGGGAAGCTGATCTGGTGCAGTATCGGGCATAAGGAAGCAATAAATTCCGGGCCAAGCCCGGACCCAACCATATTACATTTTCAGGAGTCTTAAATCAAGGCCTTAGGGTCTGTTTAATCTGATATTTAAACAAGCAGAGGAACCAACAGAAGGGCGATGATGTTGATGATCTTGATCATGGGGTTGACGGCCGGGCCGGCAGTGTCTTTGTAGGGATCACCAACAGTATCTCCTGTAATCGCGGCCTGATGAGCGGGAGATTTCTTGCCCCCGAGATTACCCTCCTCGATATACTTTTTGGCATTATCCCAGGCAGCGCCACCGGTGGTCATAGAAATAGCGAGAAAGACTCCGGTGATAATCGAACCAACCAGCGCCCCGCCCAAAGCCACCGGCCCCAGTATTAGACCTATAATAATCGGTGCCAGAACCGGAATAAGCGCAGGGACTATCATCTGTCTCAAAGCGGCCTGAGTTACCAAATCTACTGCCCGGCGGTAATCCGGCCGGGCTTTACCGGTCATGATGCCTTTGATGGTCTTGAACTGGCGGCGGACTTCGGTAACCACTGCCCCGCTGGCGATGCCTACGGCATTCATGGCATAGGAGGTGAACAAATAAGGCAAAGCCGCACCGAGAAACAAGCCGGTGATGACCAGGGGATCAGATAGATCAAATACCAGATTCCGGCCCAGGAGTCTCAATTCCGCACTGTAGGCGGCAAACAAGACCAGGGCGGCCAGGGCGGCGGAACCGATGGCGTAGCCTTTGGTAACCGCTTTGGTGGTGTTGCCGACGCTGTCCAAAGCATCCGTTACCTCTCTCACCGAATCGGGAAGATCGCTCATTTCGGCAATACCACCGGCATTATCCGTAATCGGACCGAAAGCATCGATAGCTATGATAATTCCGGTGGAGGACAACATACTGAGAGCAGCCAGCGCGACACCGTACAGGCCCGACAAAAGATAAGCCCCCAGAGCAGCCAGAGCCAGGAAGATAACAGGCCAGAAAGTGGATTTGAGGGAAAGTGCCAGTCCGGCGATGATGTTTGAACCGTGGCCGGAAACGGAAGCCTGGGCAAGGTTTTTGACCGAGGAGAATTTTTTGGAGGTATAGACTTCGGTGAAAAAGACCATCATGGCAGTGACGCCTGAACCGATGAGAGTGGCAAGAAAAGCGTTTATTAATGGGAGACCGGCGGGCGATAGATAGCGGGAAACCAGATAATAAAAGACCAGGGCTGAGGATCCGAGAGCAATAATCAGGCCTTTATACAACGCTGGCATGATGGATTTGGGGTCGTTTGTCCGGACAAAAAGACTGCCTAAAATAGAAGTGAAAACACCTCCGCCGGCAATGTAAAGCGGAAAAACGACTGCGGACGGAAAATCCGATCCGAATGTAAGACTGGCGATCAGCATAGCCGAAAGCAGCGTAACTACGTAAGTTTCAAACAAATCGGCGGCCATGCCGGCGCAGTCACCTACATTATCCCCTACCAGATCGGCAATGACCCCGGGATTCCTGGGATCGTCTTCAGGTATACCGGCTTCGATTTTGCCGACCATGTCCGTACCCACATCCGCCGACTTGGTATAAATGCCACCGCCGAGACGGGCAAATACAGAAACCAGAGAACCGCCGAATCCGAGGCCGATCATGGCCCGCGGATCCCCCGTCCATGCATAAAACAGAGCCGTAGTCAGCAAAGCCAGACCGACGACCAGAAATCCGGTGACAGAACCACCCTGGAAAGCCATTGATAGGGCCGGCCCAAGACCTTTTTGGGCGGCAGCTGCGGTACGGACATTTGCCCTGATGCTGGTATGCATACCGATGAATCCGGCCAGGGCAGATACAAAACCACCGATAACGAAGCCGATGGCTGTAACTGATCCGAGCGCCAACCAGAGGACAATGGCCAATACTGCGCCGATGGCGGCCAGGGTGATTGCCTGACGGTTGAGGTAGGCAACGGCACCTTCGGCGATGGCGGCCGCCACGGAATTCATCTTTTCGTTGCCGGAGGGAGATTTATTTATGGTATAGAAGAGATACGCGCCGTAAGCTATTGCAGCAAGAGCAGCGGTGACGGCGAAGGGAATGGGGGCCATGTTATGGGCTACATTATATAACAGATGTAATTACAGTGAAAAGGGGGAAGTTGAAATATGACTTATTGACATGCAGTGTCCCAGGGGGTATTTTGAGGATAATGAATTTGGAGCGACTGTTAACGGGCGAACACTTCAGACAAAAGAACGTACAACCGAATTTGCTGGGAAAAGTCGAGGAAGTTAATGTCTGCCCATTCTACAATGAGATAAAGATGGGAGCCTGGCTGGCAGGTTTGGATATAAATAAATTTTCTACTTTAGCCAAGTTTTGCGGACATGAGATTTCTGTAAAAAGCGACGCAGGGTTAATTGCAGGTTTACCGGAAATTACATCTTCATTTCCATTTGCCATGTGCAACGAAGTAGTTAATCTATTAGAGGTTCAGCTAACAATGGTAACCGAGGGACAGATAAGCGGTCCGACCCCGACTGAAAGAAAAGCGGCTGCCAGGTGGCAGGCGGACCAATGGGAGCGGGAAGAAACGATAGAACAAACCTGGAAAAGATGGAAAGAGGCAGTAGTCAAGTCTTACCCGGAACTTCATTTAACCGGTGATAAAGTGTCGGACGAGGCCGCTGTCGAGCTGGTAAAGAAGTGGGTCGGTGTGTTAAGAAAGAAGGCTGTAGGGAATATGGATTTTATGAACGCATCGTTCAATCCGGGCTCAAAATGTCCCCAGCACCCCCGGCCGGGAGAAGTAGATGGACAAATAGTTTTTTAGTAATTTTCTCTTCTTAAATATCCAAAGTAGCGTTCCTCGCGTGGGTGGTGATGAATTTTTTGCGCGGGGGAACTTCGTCGCCCATGAGCATGGAGAAGACGGCGTCCGCTTCCGAAGCGTCCGAAACCGTGACCTGCTTGAGCAACCGATGTTCCGGGTCCATTGTAGTTTCCCAGAGTTCGGATGCATTCATTTCCCCCAGACCTTTGTAGCGCTGGATGGAAAATTTGGCTCCGGGGTGGGCGGAAATTATTTTATCCCGCTCTTCGTCCGTGTACGCGTACAGTGATTTTTTGGCGATTTCGACTTTGTAAAGAGGAGGCATAGCAATATATAAAAAACCGTTTTCCACGATGTCTTTCAGATGGCGGTAAAAGAAAGTGATATAGAGACATTTGATATGGGATCCGTCCACATCGGCATCGGCCATGATGATGATTTTGTGGTAGCGCAGTTTATCCAGATTGAACTGCTCCCCTATTCCGGCACCGACAGCCACAATCAGACTTTTGAATTTATCCGATTCGATGATCTGGTCTATCCGGGCTCTTTCAGTATTGAGGACTTTGCCGAAGAGAGGGAGAATCGCCTGGAATTTGCGGTCACGGCCGTTTTTGGCAGACCCTCCCGCCGAATCTCCCTCAACTACAAACAGCTCGGATAGCGAGGGGTCGCGGGACTGGCAGTCCGCCAGCTTGCCCGGAAGTGTCATCCCTTCAAGGGCGCCTTTTCGGAGAACGGCGTCCTTGGCGGCGCGGGCGGCCAATCGGGCGCGGGCGGCCAATAAAACTTTTTCTATGATCCGGCGGCCTTCCGACGGATTTTCCTCAAAAAAAGTGTCCAAGCCCTCTTTGACGACGACGTTGACAATGCCCTGCACCTCCGGATTGTTCAGTTTGGCTTTGGTCTGGGATTCGAACTGGATAGCCTGAGTGGGAATTTTGACATAAATGATGGCTGTCAGACCCTCCCGCATATCCTCGCCGGTTAGCCCATTTTCCCCTTCCTTGAGGGCGCCGATTTTGTGGGCGTAGTCGTTTATAGCCCGGGTAAGCGCGATGCGGAAACCGGTGACGTGGGTACCTCCATCTACGGTATTGATGACGTTGACGAAGGATTCGATATTTTCGGTGAAACTATCGTTGTACTGCAGGGAGGCTTCGACATCCACATGGTCAGATGTCCGGTGAATATAAATGGTATCGTGCAAGGCTTTTTTGTTGCGGTTCATATGGGAGACGAGAGATTTAATACCGGATTCAAAATAAAATTGTTTGGTGACAGCGGTGAACTCATTGGTGAAATAAAAATGCAATCCGGCAATGAGATAGGCACGGTTTCTTATGGAATTTTCAATTGCCTTAGGGTCAAACTCGATTGACGTAAACATCGTCTTATCCGGTTGGAAGTGGGTAAAAGTCCCGGAACCGGCTATTGAAGGTGAAATGGGTTTATCGGCAAGGTCTACCTTGCGGCGGGCAATTCCCCGATCGTATTCCTGGTAATAAACTTTTCCATCGCGGCGGACTTCCACCCGCATGTGATCCGAAAGAGCGTTCGTGACGGAAGCACCGACACCGTGCAGACCGCCGGAGACTTTATAAGCTGATTCGGTGAATTTACCACCGGCGTGAAGCTTGGTCATGGTCAGCTCCAGAGCTGAGATTTTGGCTACGGGATGGATATCCACGGGGATGCCGCGGCCGTCGTCCTGGACAGAAATGGAATTATCCTTGTGCAGGGTGACCCAAATGTGTTTGGCGAAACCAGCCAATGCTTCATCCACGGAGTTATCTGCTATTTCCCAGATGAGATGGTGGAGGCCTTTACTATCGGTAGAGCCGATATACATCCCAGGGCGTTTGCGGACGGGTTCGAGGCCTTCCAGTACCTGAATGGAAGCGGCGGTATATGAATCTTGTTTGGGAGTCCTGGCAGGCATGGTTTGATGACAAATATGCGGCGGCCTTAAACAGCCGCCAGTTACTTATTTATATTAACAACTAAGGGTGGAGAATTCAAGCTGTGAAGTGATTTTATTTACCTTGAATTTTTACAGTCCGCCACTCAGAGTTATAGTAGTTTAAGACTAACGCCTCTTCTCCTGGAGGCAATGTTAACCGACCCTTCATTGAAACCAGATTTTTCGACGTGGTTGCAGGAATAACCATTGTTCCACCTTTTTCGTCTCCAATTAGAGTAATAGGATTTTTTGATCCCCATGCATCTAACAGAAATAAAGTAACCTCGTCGTCCTTATGTACATTAAAGTTGTAATCTTTACTTCGGACCTCCAAAGTCATGCAAAGATTTTAACTTGTAGTAACTGCAAGTCAATGGTTTCAGAGTTTGAGGAACAGATTGGACATGGCTAGGCGGACGGAGACATTGGCATTTAAGTATTTGCGGGTATCGGTGATGAGGGAATAAGTTTCAGGAGTCAGAGAAGAAGAACCGGATTTAATTTGTAAATGGATATGCTGTTCCAGATCGTCCAGGAATTGCAGGGCGGAGACCTTGGTAAATTTTTGTTTTTCCATTATTTCCAAACGCTCCCCTGCCCCGGAGGAAACGATTTTTTCGCAGAGAAGAGCGAATTGGTCTAATTGGGGCAATTGGTCTAATTGGGGTAATTTGGATGGGATGATCTGGATCCGGGAAAGGATCGTTGGCAGCAGTTGATCCGGAAAAGAAGTCACTAAATAAATTTCACTGGCGCCGGGTGGTTCCTCCAAAGTTTTGAGGAGTGCATGCTGGGCGGGAAGAGTCAATTTTTCGGCAGAGTTTATAATCACAATATTTTTTTCGGACAGCACCGGCCTGCGGGATAGAAAATGACTGATCTGCCTGACTTCCCCGATACCGATTGACGTTTCGGGAGAAATAATCAGAATATCCGGGCCGGACGCGATTTGCGGCATGACTGCAGTGAGGTAGGAATGCATGTTATTATTATTATATGCCTGCCCAAAGGACTGACTTGACGTCTGATTCGCCTGACGAATCCGCTATTAACGCTTTGGTACAGGAAGGGAAACTCAAAACAAAGGATCAGGAGAGGGCTAAACTGGCATTTATTTCCACCGGTGAGCCGATGAGCGAATGGGTGATCAAACAGGGATTAGTAACGGAAGACGACGTGCTGATGGCGGGGGCAAAAAGCGCTAATATTCCGTTTGTAAAACTCGAAGACAAAGCCATGTCCCCCATAGCTTTGGGGTACGTGGATCGGGCAGTAGCATCGCGCCTGAAAGCCATACCTTTTGATTACAAGCCATCCACAGGAGAGTTGTATGTGGCTATGGCAAATCCCCTGGATTTGGCTGCAGTGGAATTTCTGGAGAAAAAAACCGGCATTAAGGTCAAAATATTTGCGGCATCACCGGCGGAAGTCAAAGACAGCATCGATTCCAAGTATGAACAGAGCCTATCTACCGAAGTCACGGCCGCACTCAAAGAAGCAGGAACATCGGGTAATGTAGAAGTTAAGACAGTAAACATCCGGAAAGTAAATGAGCTGATCAGAGAGGCGCCAATTGCCAAAATAGTCACCACGATTTTGGAATTTGCCATAAAGTCCCGTGCTTCCGACGTGCATATCGAACCATTGGAAGAAAGGACAAGAGTACGATATCGGATTGACGGAATACTGCATGAGAAACTGGTGCTGCCGAGGAAAATACACGACTCGCTTATTTCGAGGGTAAAGATTTTGTCTGATATGAAAATTGACGAAAAGAGAACTCCCCAGGACGGAAGATTTAATTTTCAGACAGACGTGGAAGAAGTTGATCTGCGCGTATCTTCCTTACCTACCGTGCACGGAGAAAAAATTGTCATGAGGCTTTTGAAAAAAACGGGTGCAGTGCCTACTTTACCTGAACTTGGCCTGCGGGGACGGGCTTTGAAAAACCTTGAGGAAGCCGTACTTCGTCCTCACGGAATTATATTGGTTACCGGGCCGACAGGTTCGGGAAAAACTACGACCCTATATTCCATTCTTTCGCGGATAAACACAATTAAAGTAAATATTCTGACGCTGGAGGACCCGGTGGAATATCAGATAGGAGGGGTAAATCAGGTCCAGATCAACCCTCAAGCGGGACTGACATTTGCATCCGGGCTGCGGTCTTTTCTTCGCCAGGACCCTAACATTATCATGGTTGGAGAGGTACGCGACGAAGAAACCGCGGAGCTGGCAATCCAGGCTGCGCTGACCGGGCACCTGGTGTTTTCCACTCTGCATACAAATAACGCATCCGGGGCTTTGCCCAGGCTTTTGGATATGCAGTCCGAGCCTTACCTACTGGCTTCCACTATTACGGCGATAGTCGGGCAGAGGGTAGTACGCCGCGTTTGTGATACCTGCCGCAAGGAGTACCGGCCCAATCCTGAAGTGGAAGCAGATATCAGGCAAGTACTGGGAAGTCTGATGCCGCATGTTAAAGAACCTATGAAATTATTGAAAGGCGAGGGCTGCCAGCAGTGCGGCAATACCGGGTACCAGGGAAGAGTGGGAATATTTGAAGTGCTGCCGATGACTGAAAAAATCGGCAGATTGATTTTGGAAAGGGCTTCCAGCGTGCAGATCGAAAAAGTGGCGGTGGACGAAGGGATGATATCCATGAAGCAGGACGGTTATATGAAAGCAGTCGAGGGAGTTACATCCATTGACGAAGTGCTGAGAGTTGCGCAAGAATAGAGTCATGACCATTCAACAGCTATTGCAATACACGGTAGAGAAAGGAGCTTCCGACCTGCACCTCATAGCCGGTTCCCCTCCCCTGGTAAGGTTGGACGGTCTTTTGGTGCCGACTGCCGGCGAAGAGGTAATGACCCCCACCCGGGTGGAACAACTGATGGAAGGAATTCTTTCCCCCGAACAGAAACAGGTGCTTGAAGTGAACAAGGAGCTGGATTTTTCGTTTGCCTACGGGGAGAAAGCCCGGTACAGGGTAAACGCCTATTTCCAACGGAATACCCTGGCGGGCAGTTTTCGCCTTATTGCCAAGGAAATTCCCGACATTGATTCTCTGGGGCTGCCAAAAATAGCACATGATTTCGCGACTTTGAGGCAGGGATTTGTATTGGTAACCGGACCTACCGGGCATGGTAAATCCACTACTTTGGCGGCAATACTTGAGGAAATCAACCAGACACGCCCTGTGCATATCGTAACTATCGAAGACCCGATAGAGTACGTGTATACACCGGCGAGGGCGGTAATATCACAGAGAGAAATACATAATGATACCCATTCATGGGATATCGCCCTCAGGTCGGCCCTGCGCGAGGATCCGGATATAGTACTGATCGGAGAGATGCGCGATTTTGAGACGATAGCCGCCGCTTTGACTATCGCTGAAACGGGACATCTGGTGTTTGCCACCCTGCATACCAATTCCGCCTCCCAGACGGTGGATAGAATTGTGGACGTATTTCCGGAAAATCAGCAGCCGCAAGTCCGGGCCCAGCTGGCAGCAAACCTGGAGGCAGTATTTTCACAGAGACTGGTGCCCAAAATCAACGGAGGCAGGACTGCGGCCTATGAAATAATGGTGGGGACGTCTGCTGTGAGGACTGCTATTCGTGAAGGAAGGACCCACATGCTGGACAATATTATTATGACTTCGTCCGAGTATGGAATGGTTTCTTTGGAAGGCACGCTGGCCAAGCTGACCCGGGAAAGTGTGATTAGCTTGGAGATTGCCCAGGCGTTTGCGCTTCGGCCGGCTGATGTATCCCGGTTTATCCGGGGCGGTGCGTCATGAAATACAGGTATACTGCCAAAGACTCTTCCGGAAGAACTATCCGCGGGACGGTGGAAGGGGGATCCCCCAAGGTGGCGGCCGAAGCTCTGAAAAGGGATCAACTATTCCCCATTAATTTCTCGGAAATAAAACCCTTTGTGGATTTTTCGGCAATTTTTGAAATATGGGGAAAAGTCAAATATAACGATTTGGCCAATTTTACGCGGCAGCTGTCCACCATGATTACTGCCGGATTACCCCTGACTGATGCATTAAACCTTTTGAAAGCGCAGTCTCCTCCAGGACTATCCGGGGTGGTAGGATCCCTTCTGACCGACATTCAGGGAGGGCTGTCACTGTCTTCTTCCATGACCAGACATCCAAGTGTTTTTTCCAAAGTTTATGTGGCGCTGGTAAAAGCTGGGGAAGCTGCAGGAGTGATGGAAAACGTGCTGAATCGGCTGGCGGACAATTCCGAAAAAACACGGGAATTCACGAGCAAAGTGAAGGGAGCAATGGTCTATCCGGCAATTATCCTAATGGGAATGGTGGGAGTAATGTTTTTGATGATGTGGCTGGTAATACCGAAAATAACAGACCTTTATGCGGACTTTAATGCAGAATTACCGCTGGCTACCAGGGCGATAATGTGGCTTTCGGATGCCTTTACCACCTATTGGTGGCTGTGGGGAAGCTTACTGTTTTTGGGGATGTATGGATTAAGGGCGTTTATGGCGACGGAAACGGGTATCCGAAAATGGGACACGCTGAAATATCGGATACCGATAACCGGAGAACTCACCAGACAGGTAATGCTGACGGAACTTAGCCGGACACTATCCCTGCTTATCGGTTCCGGAATTTCCGTGATCGATGCTCTGAATATCGTTGCCGATGCTCTGGGCAATGTGATGGTGGAGAAAGATGTCAGACGCATTGCCCGCCAGGTGGAAAAAGGATTTCCCATATCCATTGCTTTTTCTGAAAGCGAGATTTTCCCGCCGGTGATGGGTCAAATGATCGCTGTGGGCGAAGAAACAGGCAAAATCGATGAAGTTCTGTTCAAACTTTCCAAATATTTTGAGCTGGAATCCGAGCAAAAGATTAAAGGCTTGACAACCGCAATTGAACCTTTGATACTGATTGTACTGGCGATCGGAGTCGGGTTTTTGATGTACGCTGTCGTTATGCCCATATACAGCATTACCAACCAGTTTTAAATAAATATTCAATGATCGATATTCAATGTTCAATAATCAAAGGGGGTGAGAGAGAATGAGAGCATTTAAAAAAGGTTTTACGTTGATTGAACTACTGGTAGTAATCGGCGTCCTGGCAGTAATAGCTGCCGGAGTAGTGGCCTTGATCAATCCCCAGGACAAGATTGCCCAAGCCAATGACTCTAAAGTCATCAACGACATTGGCCAATACGCAACAGCGCTGCAATCTTACTCTGCCCAAAACAACCTCCGGATGCACCTACCGGATATGCGTCTTATGAATATTCAACAACTTCCGGTGCAGACGCCCGGGTATGCGGACAAGTGAAAGCTTTAAAATACACAAGTCAAAACTTGAACTGGTGGAAATGGGATTCTGTTTCAGGCAGGGCCTGCGCCGTTTCCGGTTGTGCTGACTCCTGTCCCTGATGTCCCGTCAGCGCATAATATAAAACACTGCTCCAGACAGGGGCAGTGTTTTGGTTACCGGGGATATTGCCGGCAGAAGAGTATGGTGATACTATTTGTATAGTGAGAGTATTTAAAAGAGGTTTTACGTTGATTGAACTACTGGTAGTAATCGGCGTCCTGGCAGTAATAGCCGCCGGAGTAGTGGCCTTGATTAATCCCCAGGACAAGATTGCCCAAGCCAATGAGTGGGTATGAAGGCTTTAATTCAGAGCACCGGGGAGCTGACGGTGGCTCCGGATGCGCCTGCCGAGTATGCGCCTTATGAATACACCACTAACGCCGGTGCGGATGCCCGGATATGCGGACAAGTGAAAGCAAAAAAATATGTCAATCAAGGATGGAACAGATGGAGATGGGATTCTGGTTCTGGCAAGACCTGCGCCGTAGTCAACTGCGCTGATGCGTGCCCCTGAATTGCAGACGACACATAGCAGGTGATACGATCGAAAGCAATGGATTGGATTTTATGGGGAATATACGGACTGGCGGCGGGAAGCGCGGCGAACGCGGTAATTGACCGACTACCCCGTGAAGAGTCGTGGTTTGCCGGCAGATCACATTGCGATAAATGCGGGCATACTCTGGGATGGAAAGACCTGATACCGATGGTTTCATATATCGGGCTTGGGGGAAAGTGCCGGTATTGCCGATCTCCAATCCCCTATCGGAATCTGGTGGTGGAATTAGTAACGGCGGGAGGATTCATATTTTTCAGTGTTCAATGTCCAATTTTCAGTGTCCAATGTCCAATGTCCAATGTTCAATCCATCTTATTGGCGGTGATGTGGTGGGTAAGCGTGGTGATCGCTTTTATGGATTGGGAAACTCAGATGGTGGCGGAGGCGATGGTGGGGGTGTGGGCAATCCTGGTCATTATTTATCTTTTGACCATTTATCACTTATCATTTAATTTAATATTTAATTTTTTATTGCCGGGTGCGGCATTGGGAGTAGGCATCATCGGCGGGATATGGGCGGTTTCCAAGGGAAAGGCTATGGGATTCGGGGATGTGGAAATTGCCGCTGTATTGGGATTTTGGCTGGGTGCAGCAGGAACCCTGGTGGCATTGTGGATGGCGTTTGTATTGGGTGGATTCGCGGGAGGCTGGCTGCTGGCTGCCGGAAAGCGAAAGCTGAAAAGCCAGATCGCTTTCGGGCCGTTTCTGGTAATCGGAGGATGGATGGCATATTGGTGGGGTAAAACCATAATTAATTATTTAACCATTTAAAATTTATCATCAATGATATTGGAGAAATTTTCGATTTTTAACTGGAAAAAAAATGAACTGGTTTTTGTAATAGGGACGGTAGCGGGTATAATGCTTATTTCCTCATGGCAGTTAGCTATAGGAGGGATGAAAACGCGGGACGCCCAAAGGAAAGCAGATACTGAGCTGGTGGCCAGAGCCTTGGGGCGGTATTTTTCCGATTACGCTCACTTTCCCCCGGAAGAAAACGGAAGGATTGTCAGCTGCGGAAGAGAGGGACAAGAAATCTGTGAATGGGGGGAAGGACCGATGATTGATCAGGACAACGTCCAATACCTGCCGAAAATACCCCGGGATCCATGGGCGGAGAAAGGCTGGACATATGTGTATAAAACGGATGACTCAGGGCAGAATTTTACTATTTACAGCGGACTGGAATACAGAAGAGACAAACAGGAAAAGACGGGTTTGACAGAAAAGTGCTCAGAACGTGTACAATGTAAGTGGTTCGTCAAGAATTAACTTTCTATAATCCAATAATCAATGTTCAATGTTCCTGCCCGGAAGAAGAAAGACGGTTTTTCGTTGATTGAACTGGTGGTGGCGATGGGGGTGATGATGGTGCTGTCTGCAGGGGTAATGTCGCAAATCGGCAGTGGCTCGCAGAAATACGGCCGCGACACAAGACGCAAGTCCGATCTTTCCAGTGTGGCATCGTCCCTTGAAATATACCGGAATGATAATTCCGGTTATCCTCCCTGTGCCCCGGTGGGAGCGGGATGTGAAGTAAATTCAGCTTCCATACCCGGATTGGCAAATTATTTGAATTCCTGGCCGACAGATCCTTTGGGTGCGACCAGTCGTGTTTATAGTTACCGTCCGTTTGACTCGGGCGGCGGAAACTGCAACGGATCTGCTTCGGACAGATGTGTCACCTACACTCTTTGTACGGCGCTGGAGAAAGTGACGACTCCGGTGTCTGCAACACCGGCATGCAGAAGCTGTGGTACGTTTACCTGTAGTTTCAGGTTGACCAACCCCTGAAAGAGATGAAAAGAGCCGGTTTTACCCTCCTGGAAATCCTTTTAGCAATGGCTTTGATCACTTTGGGCATAGGTTGGGGTATGACAAATTTCCGCAGGGCAACCCGGGTACAGGAGCTTGACTCTTCAACTAAAAGACTGCTGCAGACTTTCTCCACCGCAAGGGCACACGCGCTATCCGGCAACAAAAATTGTGAAGCATGCGGGGCGGCCGGAGGGGTATGCGGAAACGGGGATAAAATGCTCACCGGGTGGCAGGTAAGTGTAAATATAAACGATCCGTCTTTCGTTTTGAACGGCTATTGTGAAACAGTGAATTTTACAAACAGACTGGCCGAAACAATACCGGCGAATATCACTCTGACCTCAGTGCCTGCCAGAAGCTCCATAGCGGTGATTTTTAAGCCGCTAAATCAGGGAGCGGATTTCCAATCAACCCCGACCATAGTCGACCAGCAGGTGGCATTCATCCTGAGGGACCCGGTACTCAATTTATCCCGAACTGTTACCGTCTACAGATCAGGAGAAGTCAAATGAAAAATTTAAAAAACGTAACAGGACAAATGATTATTGAAGTAGTCATAGCTTTCGCTGTAGTGGCTGTAGCTTTGGCCGGATTGGTTCAGATTGCGACCCGGTCTACCACAAATTCCGGAGCCGCCAAACGCCAGGCTGTGGCCACCGCACATGCGACCAAGCCACTGGAATTTCTGGAGGGAGAGAAAGAAATATTAGGATGGGAAGCGTTTAAGGCCACCTATAATGGCAACAAGTGTTTTGACGGAGTGGCCATTTTTAATTTTGCCAGCTGTGCCATTACCGGGACGGAGTATACCAGTACATTGGGATTTACCAACAGCAGTACCATTCCTACGGGCGGAGGCTATCCGGTAGAGCAAATTACCATTGTGTCCCAGGTTACCTGGCGTGAAGGTTCGAATACGCTGAAATCGGTTCAGACAAAAGTTTTTACGAGATACTAATATTAATGTTCAAGAAAAAAAAAGGTTTTACATTAATTGAGGTGATTGTTTCTTTTTCGCTGTTTACCCTGGTAGTGATGGCGGCGAATGTGATGTTGTTTTCTACTTTCCGCAGTGCCAGAAAAGCAGCTACGGTATCGGAAGTAAATAATGAAGGAGCTTATGTGATGAATTCGATGATTTCGCTTCTGAGGTATTCGAGAGATATAGTCTGCACAACGGCCACGAGACTGGACATATCTGCCTCGGACGGGGGGATATTTCATTATGAGCTTTCCGGAAACCGGATAGCATCCACCAGCGCTCTGAGCTCCAGCTATTTGACATCAGACCAGGTATCCGTGCAACTACCCGCCGAATGCGGCGGCAGGTTTTTTACCTGCAGTGCCAACAGCAGATCCGTGGATATCTGCTATGCCCTGGAGAAAGTGTCTTATACGGATGTGACGGACCGGGCTTCATCTCAAACGAACGGAATTTTGTTCAGGTCTACGGTAACTCTGAGAAATTGATGAGAAAGTTGACATAAATCCGTCGACACACGCATAATAAAAGCGTGAGAAAACTGAAGCGGTTATACCGGGGACAGGCGCTGGTAATAGTGCTCCTGATCGTGGGAGTGGGTTTGACTGTCGGCCTGGCGATAATTTCCAGAAGCGTAACTGAAGTAAACGTAACTACCGTCCAGGAAGAGTCCGCAAGGGCTTTGGAGGCAGCTGAGGCCGGAGTAGAACAGGCGTTCGGCGGTTTGATCGCAGGCTCGGGCGGTACTGGCACCCTCCCCTCCTCCAACGCAACATTCAATGTCGCAAACAGCAACATCGGCGCCGGGACTGTATATGAGGTGCCGTTTGTGGTGGACCAGGGTGACGCAGCGACGGTGGATATGACCGGATATTCCGGGAATAATGTACGGATATGTTGGGGGAAAAACAGCGAACAGACAGGTGTGGAAGTAATACTATACTTCGACCCCGGATCGGGTTTAATTAGTTCGGGAAGAGGAGGCTATGATCCCCAGGGAAGATGGAATTTTATGGTATCCGATACAGGAAACTGCGGAACGATGGGATATACATATTCTAAACTCGTCGATTTGAGCGAATTGGGCATGACTTCCGGTACACCATTGTTTTTGAGGATAAGGCCTGTGTTTAATTCTACACCTGTCAGATTAGCGGTGGTGGCAGTAGGCAGCTCCTTTCCGGTGCAGGGTACGGAAATCCAGTCTACCGGCCAAGCCGGAAACGCCAGCCAGAGGATAAAGGCAACCGCAGCAAATCCTGACCTGCCGGCGATATTTGATAACGCGGTATTTTCGGGGAGCAGCCTTATTAAGTAATACTTAATACTTAATGTTTAATGTTTAGCAATTAACGTTTAAAATATATAAATGACTGCCCTGCCCAAGCTAGGGATTGATATCGGTACGGCCTCCATTAAGCTGGTTGAACTTTTCCCTGTGGGAAAAGGTAAGTGGAAATTGGGAGCGATAGGCAGCGAAATCACTCCCCCGGGGGGTGTATTGGGTAACCAGAATAACCTGGGAGTAATAGCCGCAGCTGTAGGGAAGACAGTAAAAGAATCCGGTGCCAAAAACAGGCGGGTAGCGGCTGCCCTACCCGAAGAACAAGTATCTTCCCATGTGGTGGAAATTCCCCTGATGAGCGATGAGGAAGTCAAACAAGCGCTGCAGTGGCAGGTGGAACAATACATTCCCATACCGGCCGACAAAGCGGTATGGAGCCATGAAATAATCAGAAGGGATGAAGCCGGCGGAGGGATGGAGGTTTTATTGGTTGCGGCAGCCAAAAACCTGGTTGATTCCTTTGTAAGGGTGTTTGATATGGCTGGTTTGGAGGTGGTAGCTTTGGAAACGGAACTAATGGCCACAGCCAGGGCGGTTGTCCCTGCCGATGTCCCGCTGTCGATGATCGTGGATATCGGAGCCAAAAGCACAGATTTGGGAATTGTCAGAGCGGGACAAATGGTTTTTGCCCGGACTATTCCGACTGCCGGCGAGGCTTTCACCAGGGCGATTGAAGCAGCTTTGGGGCTGGCTTCGGGGCAGGCTGAAGAATACAAAAGGACTTATGGGTTTGATACACAGAAAATGCAGGGAAAAATCACAGAGGCCATGAAACCGGTGATGAATGTAATTACAGCCGAGGTGAGAAAAACCGGTGATTTTTATATGTCCAAACACCGGGGGGAGCAGGTAAAGCTGGTAACCTTATCCGGCGGGGTAGCGCTGGTTCCGGAAGTAGTGAATGTGCTTTCAGGGCTTTTGGGAATGGAGGTAGCTGTGGGAAACCCCTTTAACAGAATAGAAATGGATAAAAATAAAACTTCTCAGCTGTTGGGATTAGGCCCTTTTTATGCTGTAGCTGCCGGCCTGGCGATGAGAACTTCATGAGTACTATTAATTTTCTGATCCACCGGAGAGAAGAGCGAGAAAAGATAGCGGCTATCAGGAGGACAGTGGTAGCAGTTACGACAGCGGTTTTGGTGGCATATGTGGTATTTGCCTGCGGACTTTTAGGGTGGTGGTGGTATTGGGTAGGAAAGGACCAGAAAACTTCAGCTGAGGTAAGCCAGCTGCTATCCCAGACAGGAAAACTGTCTGAAAATGAAGTGATGATAAGAAAACTGGCCCAACGCAGTACTGCGGTAAAAGGATTTTTAACAAACCGCGGGCGGGTGTCCGAGAGGGCGAAATATCTGATCCAGCCAGGCGTGCAGATAGTCAGGTGGAACTATACAGGTACAGAGAAGGAAGAAGTGGAAATATCCGTGGAAAATCCAGCCGATATCGACCTTTTTGTTCGGAAAGCGTCAGAGGGGAGAAAAGGATCTTATATGGATAAGATAATCTGGGATAAAGAAAAAGGGTGGAGCGCGGTCATAGTGTTAGCTGACGGTGCCAAATGATTTTATGAACGATATTGCCTGGAGAAAATGGACATGGGTAATATATCCGCTGTTTGCCGGCTTGGTTATTCTTTCGAGCGTTAAATATTTAACAGGCAGCGGACAGGGTAATTTGTCACAATTGTTTGAAAGACAGAAAAAGGTAGAATCCCAGTCGGATAAAGCGACCCGGCTGAGAGCCAAGCTAGCCCAGTTGAAGGAACTGGATACGAACCTGGCTATTGAAGATTTGAGTCTGATGGTGAAGGCTGTGCCCCCGGCGAAGAGAGCCTGGCTGACCGGATCCGAGCTTTCCACGGCCGGCCTGGAATTGGGCATCGATCTTGAGGAGTATAAAGGCGAAGGAGGTGAAGTGAAAGAGGCTAGCGAGTCAGCTAAAAACAATTTCGCTGACAAGGACATGGTGCTGCAAGCCGCATTTACGGTGAACGATATCAGCCAACTGGCTCAACTTCTGGAAAAGCTGGAAACAAAAATGCCGCTTATGAAAATCAGGACAGTCGATTTTGGCCGGGGAGGGGCGGAGATAAAAGTGGAGGGGGCCTGGGCGCCGTGGTCCAAAATACCCGCAGAATCCGAACTATTAACCTTGCCGGAATATAAATCAACGGTCAGCGAGATGAGGAGTATTTTGAGGCTGTTTTCTTCCCTACCGGAGACAGTTCCCTACAGCGGGGAGAGTCAGGACATTACGAATCCTTTTTAACTTCCGGGCCGGGAGCGGGAGGAGTATCAAGGATCAGGTTTACGGGAGGCTGGCGGTGCAGGGTATTATATGTGCGTAGGAGTGTACGGAGGGCGGATATCATATTTCCGTGTTTGCCGATAATCCTGCCCACATCTTCGGGTGCTACCTTAAGAGTAAAAGTCCCGGCAGAGGATAAAATTTCCAGATCCTTAGGAACTGAAAGCAGCGGTGTAATCAGGAATTTGAGATATTCTTCCATAGACAGGGTCAGTGTATTTTTAGAAGTCGGCGGATTTTTTCCGTCGGCTGGGCACCGAGAGAAATCCACCTTTTAACTTCCGACTCGTCTACTACCAGTTCTTTAGTCCGCGGACGATAGAAGCCCAGATGGTCTATCCAGCGGCCGGTAATTTTGGAATTTTCTTCAGCCACGACAATCCGATATTGGATATCTCCTTTTTTTCCGTGGGGAGCAAGCTTGATTTTAAGCATGCGAAGATTATATCAAAAAAAGGGTTCCAAGGTAACAGCACTATTCGGGAAACAAACTTTTGAGGGCGGCGCGGGCGGCATCCGTCTCTGCCCGCTGTTTGGATGATCCGGTACCCATAGCGGCTTCACGACCATTTATGGCCACAGCCAAGGTAAATTTTTTGGCATGATCGGGACCTGTCGAAGAAACTGTCCGGTATGACGGTGTACCCCAACCCAGACTTTGGGATTTTTCCTGCAGCTGGCTTTTGGGATCTTTGATTTCATAGTGACTGGTGAGTTCGGAATCCGGGAACACATCAGTCAAATAGGTGTAACAAGCTGTGATTCCGGAATCCTGGAACAGCGCACCTACGACAGCTTCGAAGGTATTGGCCAAAAGACCCGGATTTAATCTACCTCCGGAATCTTCCTCGCCCCGGCTTAAGAGAAGTTTGGCTGAAAGATCCAACTGAGTTGCCTTGGCAGCCAGTGTGGAAGTTTGGACAAGATATGAGCGCCTGGCGGTCAACTCCCCTTCCGGGACATGCGGAAATAATTTAAATAACCGGTCAGAGATAATCAGTGACAAGACTGAATCGCCCAGAAATTCGAGGCGTTCATTGGAAACGGTACCGGGATGCTCGTTGCAGTATGAACGGTGAATAAGCGCAGAATTGAGAATGGCAGGATTTTGGAAATACAGCTCCAGAGGCTTAACAGTCATATTTACTCGTCCAACGAATCCTGAACCGGTTCGGGATCAAGAGCAAGGAAAAGGTCGTCTATTGTCCTGATTTCCCCCAATTTATCCTCAGACAGAGTGAAATTCAGTGCATCCTGCATCCGGGTCAAAAGATCCGCTACTTCGTCCGCATTCAGCTTAAGGTCTGAATAAAAACCAGTATCCGAAGAAATATCCGCCGCAGGCAGATGATATTCATTGGCCAGAAACTCGAGGATGGCAATTTTAAGATTGGGATTCACTTTAGGCCTGATCCAAGTAATTAAGCTTGACGAGCTTGCCTAAGCTTCCGTTGATGAAAGCCGGTGACCCGGAACCACCGTATTTTTTGGCCAATTCGACAGCTTCGTCAATAATAACCTTAAAGGGTGCCTTTTTGTCAATGGTAAGTTCATACACTGCCAGGCGGAGAATGGCTAAATCGACAGGGTTAAGCTTTTCCAGAGGCCATTCCGGTGCGGAGTTGACTATCTGGGGGTCAATCCGATCCAGACATTTCCAGATATGGCGGACTACCGGATCCGGTTTTTTTTGAAATGACGAGGAAAACAAATGCTGAATAATTTTTGACCGGTGTAAATGCCGTGGATCTGAGGAGGTTTTCATTTACCGTCTATGCTGAGGCTTTATGGATTGGTAACTTTGCGGCCGTTGTAATAGCCGCAGTGCTGACACGCACGGTGCGGACGGGTGAGCTGTCGGCAGTTGGTACATGGAGCGAGAGCGGGAATTTTGAGTTTAATTGCGGCACGGCGTTTGCCCTGGCGGCGGCTGGAATGGCGGCGTTTCGGTAGCGGGGTCATATTTAATTGGGTTGGATGAGGGCAATTTTATCTTCTTTGAGCAGGGAGCGCAACAGCGGATATTCTCCCAGTCGGGGCAGTAAATTCCGGGCGCAGTTTCTGGACTTTTCGATCAGTTCCAAATCACCGTAGTCCGCTACTTTTAAATCAGGCAGACCGTGCTGGGCTGTGCCGTACAGTTCACCCGGACCGCGAAGTTTCAGGTCCAGCTCTGCTAGTTTTAAACCTGAGTTGTACTGTTCCATAGCCTTGAGGCGGGATGTGGGCTTGTCCGTAAACAATAGACAATATGATTGGATATCTCCCCTGCCCACCCTGCCCCGGAGCTGATGGAGTTGCGCCAGACCGAACCGATCCGCCGCTTCCACCAGCATAATGTTGGCCGCGGGGATATCCAAACCTACCTCTACCACCGGAGTGGTGACCAGAATCCGGTACTCCCCTGCCCTGAATTTTTCCATTACCTTCTCTTTTTCCCCGGATTTCAACCTGCCATGCAGTAGGCCTGTGGGAAATTCAGGGAACACCAGCTTGAGCCGGTCAAACTCTACAGTTGCTGCCCTGACAGAAGTCAGAGTTTCGCTTTCCTCGATAAAAGGACAGACGACAAACAGCTGTGATTGACCTGATGCGAGTTGGGAAGCGATCCATGAATAAGATGCCGGGCGTTTGAAATCCGGGACGACCCACGTTTTGACGGGAATCCGGCCCGGCGGAAGTTCATCGATAACTGACAAATCCAGATCCCCGTATAATGTCAACGCGACCGTCCTGGGGATGGGTGTGGCGGTCATGGTCAGGATATGAGGAGAGGCGCCTTTGAGGGCAAGAGCGGCCCTCTGGGCGACACCGAAACGGTGCTGTTCATCTATTACTACCAGCCCAACCCGGTCCAATTTCACAGACTTGCTTATGAGGGCATGAGTGCCGACAATTATGTCTAATGACGTATGTCTGTTGTCTATTTTTTTCGAACCGGTGATAAGGCCGATTTTGAGATCAAAAGGTCGAAACAGGGAGACCAGGGTTTGATGGTGCTGGTGGGCTAGAATCTGTGTAGGAGCCATAAAAAGTGTCCGGAAACCGTTTTGTGAAGCGATAAAGGCCGCAAAAGCGGCGACAACAGTTTTGCCGCTGCCCACATCGCCTTCAAGCAATCGGTTTGCAGGAAAAGGACGGGAGAGGTCCGAGATGATTTCATCTACTACATTGAGCTGGGCAGAAGTCAAGGTATAGGGTAGATAAGTAATAAAACGGTCAAGAAGATTATTGTTTACCCGGAATTTATGGGTCAGCGGAGTGCGCCGCCAAGAATCCCGGCGAAGCAGGGCGAGCAGCTGCAGCAAAAGCAGTTCATCGAAAGCCAGGCGGTTTCGTGCCGGAGGTACATCAGAATAAGATGCGGGGAAGTGGGCGCTCCAAAGCGCCTCCTTCCACTTCAGCATACCCGGATCGAAGGGTAGTATTTCAGGGATATCAAGGAATGACAACAGACGAAAGATTTTGGATCGCAGCCATTTGGATGAAACACCGGCAGTCTCGGGGTAGACAGGTATAAGGCGGGCGGTATGGATTAATTTACTGCCTACATTGCCTTCATTTATCAATTCATATTCGGGGGAAATGAGGGCTGGTTTGCGGTCAAAAAAATCTACTTTACCGTAAAGAGCTACAGGAGACGATTTTCTGATGGTCCGGGAAAGAAACGGCTGATTAAACCAGATAACCTGCAGACTGCCTGAAGCATCCGAAAAGACGGACTTTTGAAGTATTTTCCCGTGGCGGGTATAGGCGTTTTTTACAGTGTCCAGTCGGCCGATGAGGGTGACAGTTTCTCCAGCCTGGGCAGAAGAGGCAGCGACTATCCTGCTACGGTCCTCGTAGCGGAAGGGCAAATGATAAAGCAGGTCAAAAATACTGTGAATGCGAAGTTTTTTGAGCCTGGACGCGGAGCTTTCGCCTATTCCCGGAAGACGGGTGACCGGCAATGTCAGATCCATGTATTTAGCGGTACAGAGTAAGGTAAGGAAGAATTGAACCTGCCAACAGTGCAAGGCTGGCGATAACTATAATTATCGAGGCTATTTTTTTGCGTCGTTTGGTAAGGCTCATATTTGTTTATTGGAGTGACTTACTTTATTATATAACAGGTGAAATGGAAAGAAATATTGCGTAATAAATCAAGAAAAATACACGGCAGGTCAGGAATAAACAAAGGTAAACTAATGGTTGCCGCGGCGACCCTGATTTTTGCCGCTGCAATCCTGGGTTTTTTGGGAATGATACTGCTGTTTGCATTTTATGCCAAAGACCTGCCGAGTCCGGAAAAAGTTGTCCGGAGGGAGGGATTTGCCACGAAAATATTCGACCGCAACGGCGAATTGCTGTATGACGTTTTTGACCAGGAGAAACGGACGCCGGTAAAAATAGAGGATATACCTTTAACCCTGAAACAGGCAACTATCGCTATTGAGGATAAGAATTTTTACAAACACCAGGGTTTTGATCCCCTGGGATATGTCCGGGCAGTATATAAAATCCTGTTTTTCAGAAAAATTGAAGGGGGTTCCACTCTGACTCAACAATTGGTAAAGACAACGCTTCTGACTCCGAGCAGGACGATCACCAGAAAACTCAAAGAACTGGTACTGACTCTGCAAGTGGAACGCAGGTATTCCAAAGATGAAATATTGCTGATGTACCTGAACGAAGCACCTTACGGCGGTACTGCTTGGGGTGTGGAAGCAGCAGCCGAGACATATTTCGACAAACCGGTAAAAGAACTTGACCTGGCGGAATCCGTAATTCTGGCAGGTCTGCCGCAGTCCCCAAGCAGATATTCACCCCACGCGGGAGATTTGTATATAAACAGAGCTAATGATGTCCTGCGCAGAATGAGGGAAGACGGCTATATTACAACGGACCAGGAAAAAGAAACGCGGGAATTATTACTAAATGTCAAGATAGCCAGTGATTCCGGGATTTTCGAGGCGCCGCATTTTGTATTTTACGTGCGGGAGAAATTAGAAGAAAGATACGGAGAAAAGGTAGTAGAACAAGGAGGATTAAGAGTCACTACTACCCTGGATCTGGATCTGCAGGATGCGGCTCAGGCTGCCGTAACGGAAGAAATTGCAAAAGTTAAACATCTGAAAATCAACAACGGCGGGGCGGTGGTAATGGATCCGAAAACGGGACAGATACTGGCTATGGTGGGCAGCCGTGACTGGGGCGATCCGGATTATGACGGCAAATACAATGTCACGACTGCGCTGAGACAGCCGGGATCGGCCATCAAACCGGTAACTTATCTGACAGGACTGCGTAAAGGATTCACGGCATCCTATATGATTATGGATACCAAAACAGCATTCCCCGGTGGTGATAAACCGGAATATGTACCTGAAAACTATGACGGCAAGTTTCGCGGTCCGGTGACCGTAAGAGAAGCACTGGGTAATTCTCTGAACGTACCGGCGGTAAAAATGCTGTCCCTGGTAGGGCTTAAAGATACTCTGGAAACGGCATATGAAATGGGTTTTACCACCCTTGAGCCTACAGCAGAGACTATGAGTCGGGTAGGCCTGTCTCTGACTCTGGGCGGAGGTGAGGTAAAACTATTGGATATGGCAGTCGCTTACAGCGCCTTTGCCAACGGAGGGAAGAAGACGGAACCGGTGGCAATACTCAAGGTAACGGACAACAACGGCAAGGTGCTGGAAGAATTTAAAAACAGCAACGGGGGCAGACAGGTCCTGAGTCAGGAAGAAGCTTATATCATATCCTCAATTTTGTCTGATCCTGAGGCCAGGGCTATCACTTTCGGCACCAGAAGTTCCTTGAATATTCCCGGTCACGCCGTGGCTGTAAAAACCGGGACGACAAACCTGAAGAAAGATAATTGGACCGTCGGTTGGACTCCGGGCGTGGTTGCCGGGGTATGGGTAGGAAACAACGACAATACTGCGATGAAAGAGGTTGCCTCCGGCATCACCGGAGCGGCGCCAATCTGGCGAAGGATCATAATAGAAGCTTTGAAAGGGAAACCGGCCGAGGAATTTGAGAGACCTGCGGGGATAGTAGAAATGGAGGTAGACAGGATTTCCGGTTACGGAGCCCATGACGGGTTCCCTGCCAGGAAAGAATATTTTATCAGGGGTACGGAACCTCAGGGAGATGACCCGATTCATAAGAAAATTAAAGTCTGCAAAGGAGACGGAAAATTAGCAACGCCTGCTGATATCGCCTCGAACAATTATGATGAAAAAGAAGCATTTTATCTCAAAGAAGCTGACCCCTTTTCCAAGATGTGGGGAGGAAAAAATAAATGGCAGGAAGGGATAGACAGCTGGCTGACGGCACAGGCTGATCCAAAATATCATCCGCCAACGGATCTTTGCGGTACTTCAAATCCCCTGTGGATCACAATTGCGGAGCCGGAAGTAAGATCCCAAGTTTGGGGAAATGACGTAAAAGTGAGAATTGAGATTTCCGACCCCAATTTTATGCGGTGGGTGGAAGTATATCTGGACGGCGAAAAAAAACATAAGTTTGAAGGGGGTAATTCTCCATGGGAAATAACTATTGCCAACGTAGCAAACGGAATTCATAAAATAGATGTTAAAGCGGAAGATGACAAAGGAAACCAGGGGTCGAGAAATGTGGAATTCGGAGTAAACCAGCCCTGGTCTGATATTCCATCCCCTACTCCTTAATCATTTGAGCAATTTCTTACCGGTCCTTTACCCTAACAGGTTGCCCGGGTCTGATACAATGGTGCTAATGCTGGAATCAGATATAATGATAAAAGAGGAAAATCCATTCATTGAAGAAGTGACCAAGATCCCGCCCAAACCTCTTTATGGTTTAAGCGAAGAGCAGTGGGGTATGCTGGCAGGAAAATACGGAGCAGAAGAATTTACGAAGATTGTGGAAAATTTGTTAAACCATCCTCGTGAATATAAAAAAGCAAACGATCAATATAGAAACAGAAGGGTCATAAAGGTATTGTTTCCCCATACAATTTCGCCGTCGGGAAAAGATACCACTATGTATCAATTGGTCAGTAAAGATTTAGCCGGATTATTTTTTGATGCGGTTAAAAATAAGTTAACTGATTCAGGTGAATGGGATAAATTCCAGGAAGAGCAGCGTCACGGAGACAGGGGTATAAGAAGACGTTCAGTCTGATTTATTGCGAAGTTTTTCCAATTTGGAACGAATAGGTCTAATATCTGCGGACGAAAGTTGTATTTGATCCGAATGGAATGTGAGGCGCAAGGTCAGGCGGTGCTGATATTTGTCTACCGCTTCAATTTTTTGAATCAAGGGACTGAGACTGCTGATTTTGTTTTCCAGGGAGGAGTAGTTGACAACATTATCAAAATTAATGTCTTCGATTATGGGTTGGAATTTGGAAATAATGCGATACGGATTGGGATTTATTGTCGGCAGGGACAAAATAAGTTCCAAATCCAGATCTGCATAATACACAGGGAAATTATCCGTAAGCACCGGTTCGACCTGACCTAAAACGCCTATCCGGGTTCTGGCATGCATAATAACTGCGCAATGTGCCAGGCGCAGGCTGGGATGCCCGGATTCGGGAAGGAAAATCACAGTCAATCCCAATCCGAAAAATAACTTTTCTATTAATCCCTTGATATAGAAGTAGTCCATGGGTTTGGGATCGGTATTCCATGCGGGAGGCAGGTCCATACCTGAGATGACCAAACCCGCTGCTAAAGATTCCCGGTAAATATTGCCGGTATTGAAAAAAGTTTTTCCGATTTCGAACAAGGCGACGCGCGGCTGACGCGCGTGAAGATTTTTTACAGCTGACTCTACCAGATTAGGGAGAAGCGTCGGGCGCAGTACGTTTATTTGGGGATCGATTGAGTTTTCCAACTCCACATGCCGGGGATAATATCCATGCAGGGAATACTGTGGCAGGGATTCCCGATGCAGCATTGGGAAACTGATGATTTCGTTTACGCCCATTGAGGAAAATAAATCCCTCACTTTTTCCTGGATGGAATAGGAGGGATAGGTAGAAAGCGCGGGAGTCTCACCAGATAACGGAACAGAAGGTATTTTATCGTAACCGTGAATGCGCAGGACTTCCTCAACGACATCGGCAGAACCGACTATGTCGGTACGAATAGTGGGTATGGAAATATTCAGCTTCCCCGCTTTATGCGGACCGATTTTAAATTCCAGTCTGTTGAGGATATCAGTAACCTTTTCGAGTTTGATTTCTATTCCGCCCAGGCCGGAAATTTGTGAAAGATCGAACACCAGGTTTTTGGGTTTTTCCGGATGCGGGTAGTACTCGCTGACGCGACTTAATATTTCAGCATCTGCCAAATCCTTAAGTAAATATAACGCGCGCTCAAGCGCAAACCGGACCTGACCGGGATCCAGAAGTTTTTCGTGACGGACACTACTGTGGGTATATATTTTCAGGCGGTGTGAACTGTGTCGTGAATTGGCCTGGTCATAGACTGCTGATTCCAGAAGTATTTCCGAGGTATTTTCCGTCACCCTGGAGAATCGACCGCCGATCATCGTCAAAGCCTGAGCCTGCTCATTATCGGAAATTACCAGATCTTCGGGAGAGAGGCGGACCGTCAAACCCTGCTGAATAGTGTTGAATTCTTCATTTTCCTGACCACGGCGAAGGATCAATTTGCCGCCGGATATTCGATGGAAATCAAAAGAATGCAATGGCTGGCCGGTTTCGATCATGACAAAATTAGTGATATCCACCACATTATTTATGGAGGGAATTTCCCATGAAGCCAGTTTTTTGATGAGCCAGCCGGGGGAAGGGCCGACGCGGACTTTCAGCCGGAGGGCGGTATATCTGTGTACCAGTTTTCCGGCGGATGCGTTTACTTCCAAATGTGGAGATTTCGGGTCAACTCCCGGCAGGGGGAATATCGGGGGTAACTTGAGCTTCCGGTCGAATGCGGCTGATACTTCCCTGGCGACACCAATCAGTCCGAACATGTCCGATCTGTTTCCGCGTAGTTCCAGATCGATAACGGTGTCCGTGCCTATACGTTTTATTTTATCCAGCATATGGCCGATCATTGTCAACCTGTCGGTCAAATCTTTTGTTTCCGGCAGATCGACATACTCAGCCAGCCAGTCCAGGGGAACGATCATATATAAGCCAGATTGCCGTTAAATAATGCGCGGATGTCGTTTATTCCGTAACGAGTCATGGCTATCCGGTCCAAACCCATTCCCCAGGCAAACCCAGTGAACTTTAACGGATCCAGCTTAACCATTTCCAGCATCGATGGGTGGATCATTCCGGCACCCAGAATTTCGATCCATCCCCGGTATTTACACACCATACAGCCTTTGAAATTGCAAAAGGGACAGCTGATATCCATACCCACGCCCGGTTCTACTTCCGGATAATATTTACAGCGAAAGCGGGATTTGGCAGAAGAGCCGTAAAATCCCGTAACAAAAGTTTCCAGCGTATGTTTGAGGTTGGCCAGAGTAATCCCCTGCCCTACAGCCAATCCCTGATACTGAGTAAACATAGGCGTATTTGAAGCGTTGGCGTTTTCATTGCGGTACGCTTTACCGGGGAAGACGAAACGGTAAGGCGGCCGGTGCACGGCCAGAATCCTGGCTTCGACTGAAGAAGTATGCGTCCGCAGCAGATATTCCGGTTCTTTGACATAAAGTGTGTCCTGCAGGTCCCGGGCAGGATGATCGGGGGGCAGGTTTAGCCGTGTGTAGTTGAATTCTTCCGTTTCCAGTTCCGGTCCGTCGGCGACACTGAAGCCCAAACCGGTAAATATGGCATTTATTTCCCGGGCGACGACAGTATTGGGGTGAAGGTGGCCGACAGGATGAGGGAAACCTGGAAGAGTAACATCGATTTCACTGCCTGAAGTGGCTGGTCCGCCGGCCGGTATTCCGCTTATGCCTACGTTTTTAGAATTAAACGCATCTGATATTGCAGCTTTAACATCGTTGAAAAGCCGGCCGATATCGACCCGTTGTTCCCGGTCCAATTTTTTAAATTCCCCGGCGATTTGGTTTAAAACTCCCTTTTTACCCAGGTAATGGGTACGCAGGCGGTCCAATTCTTCCCTCCCCTCGGAGGAGAGAATTTGGGCCAGAGCCTCGTTTTTTATATTCTGCAGTTTTTGATGCATATATTTTGATTTTATGTCAGCAGGCGGATTAATGGAATCCCGGCGACGCCTACCGGGATTCCTGGTCATCAACGACGCCCCCTGTAAGGAATCCTACCTTCCCTGACTCCCCGGACAATGTCGATCAAATTCCGGGCAATTTCCACTATCCCCGGTGCTGACCGGCGCAACTCTTTAAGGTATTGGTCTTCGAGCTGATCCAGATCCTCCGGCAAGGTGGGTAACGGCAGTAGCCGGGGATTGGTGTACCAATCCTCATGATTCATATTGGAAATCACCATCTGGTGATATGAACGCAGACGATTCATGGTGGTACGTTTGGTCATAAATATTCACCTCCTTTCCACTAAAAAACCCCGCGCTTGCGGGGTGGATGTATATAACGCGTTACAACCGCCCCGCCTCTACAGGATAAAAAAGAAGGCAGAAAAGGCTTTCTTTACGGTTGTCATATTGGAAGTATTATATGACTGTGAATAATTTTAGTCAAATTACAAAGTAGAGTTGGGAGATTATATTTTGAGGCCGGAGGAGCGGACGACTTCTTTGAAAGCTTCAGGTTGGCTGGTGGCCAACTCGGAAAGAATTTTGCGGTCCAGTTCAATATTTGATTTTTTTAAGGCGGAGATAAACACTGAATACTTTACGCCCAGAGGTGTGAGACCGGAATTGATACGGGTAATCCAGGTGCGGCGCAGATCCCGGCGGCGAAGCCGGCGGCCGGCAAAAGCATATTGACCGGCGTGCAGGACCGCCTCATTTGCGACTTTAAACAGCCGGGATTTGGTCATGCGATATCCGCGGGCGAGTTTCAGGATCTTTTGATGTTGGGCTTTACGGGGGGATTTTACGCGCATATTGAAAGTTGATTAAGTGATAAAGAGATTAAGTGATTAAGTTTAGGCTTGGGCAAGGAGTCGTTTGACCCTGCGGGCCATTTTACCAGATACAACGCGTTTTTTCCCATAACCGCGCATCTGGGCTGCGGATTTCTTACGCCGTAAATGCCTACCGAAGGCCACGCCGCGCATCACCTTGCCGGTGCCGGTGATTTTAAACCGGCGGGAGACTGATTTTCTGGATTTTACTTTTGACATATTTATTTTTTAACCGGCGATAATGTGGCCGTGAACTGGCGGCCGATCCACTTGCCGTCCTGATCTATTTGGGAAATGTCTGACAATGCAGATACTGCCCTGGCCATCATTTGAGGCCCGAATTCCTTATGACCCAACTGACGCCCAACAAACCGTACGGTAACCCGGAGTTTGTGCCCTTCGGTCAGGAATTCCTTCCCCCTGTCCAGTTTTACCTGCAGGTCGTTTTCGGCCATAAAGGGAGTCAATCTTATTTCTTTCAAGTCGACCTTTTTGGCTGCCGCTTTGGCGGCTTGTTCCCTTTTGGCTATCTGATAAAGAAATTTTTTGTAGTCGATCAGTTTAACTACCGGCGGATCCGCATTCGGGGCGATCTCCACCGCATCCAACTGATCTTTGCTGGCTTGGGAAAGTGCTTCTTCCTTGGAGACGATCCCGATCTGGGTGCCGTCTTCGCGTAACAACCGGACTTGCTTTGCCTGTATTTGGTGGTTGATGCGGTAGAAAGGATTACTCACTAGGTTGCAAGATTATATCAATTATTAGACCGGGTAGCAATTTGCTGTTGTATTGATTCTATAAAATTTTCAATCGGGACAGATTCAGATTTATTGGTTCCCCGTCTGCGAACGGAAATGGAATTATCTGCTGTTTCCCTGTTACCGACTACCAAAATATACGGAACTTTTTGCAATTGCGCGTCCCGGACGCGGGCGTTTAAAGGCTCGTTGCGCGAGTCCAGTTCCGACCGGATGTTTTGTCCGGATAGTTGCTCATTTACTTTTTGAGCGTAAGCCAAATGTTTGTCCGAGATAGGCAGGACTACAGCCTGAACCGGGGACAGCCAGACCGGAAAGGCACCGGCAAAGTGCTCTATCAGGAAGCCGATAAAACGCTCACTGGAACCCAAGGGAGCCCGATGCTGGACAACAACAAATTCTTCCCGCCCTGATTTATTCGTAAATTTCAGATCGAACCGCCTGGGCATAAACAAGTCTATCTGGTTGGTGGAAATCCCGTATTCCGTGCCGATAACTGATTTAATCTTGAAATCCATTTTGGGTCCGTAGTGAGCAGCGCCCTCGTTTTGGACTTCATACTTGACACCGGATTTGTCTAAAGCGAGCCGGGAGAGAGCTTCGGATTTTTGCCACAATTCTTCTTCGCCGTGATACTTATCTTTTTTTTGCGGGTCTCTCAAGCAAAGTGCGATATAGTAATCTTTTAAGCCCAGTGTGTCATAGTAGTACCGGTGCAGTTTTATTATTTCCACAAACTCATCTATCGCCTGTTCTTCGGAGCAGTAGACATGCGCATCATTTTGTACAAACAGCCTGGGTCGTAATATTCCATTTAATGCCCCTGCGTTTTCATAACGGGCCACTGTACCATATTCGGCCAGCCTTAAAGGCAGTTCCCGGTAGCTTCTGGTCCTGGATTTGTAAATCATGTGGTGAAACGGGCAATTCATAGGTTTGATGAAGTATTGTTCCTCCTTGTTTTCTCCGGGAACTTCGACCTTATACATCTCGTCTTCGAAATACGGGACGTGGCCGGAAGTTACGAATAATTCACGCTTGGTTAAAAAAGGAGTACTTACCCTCTGGTAACCCCATTTCTTTTCCGTTTCCCTACCCCATTTTTCCAATTCATCTTTTATAATCGTACCTTTGGGGAGCCACAACGGCAGACCGGGGCCGACTTCCGGAGCAAATATAAAAATCTCCAAATCTTTGCCGAGTTTGCGGTGATCCCGTTTTTTGGCTTCCTCAAGTTGAAACAGGTGATTTTCCAACTCTTTTTGTGTCGGCCAGGCGGTCCCATAAATGCGTGTCAGCATCTTGTTTTTCTCATCCCCACGCCAATAAGCACCTGCAACGGACTGGAGCTTGAAATGCTTGAGTTCCTTATCCGGGTGTTCCACATGACCGCCACGGCATAAATCGCTGAATTTGTCACTTTCGTAGATGGTTATTGGTTGGTTGCCACCCGCCAATTCATTAATCATTTCAAGTTTGTAAGGATTGTCCTTGAAAATTTCCCGGGCTTTTTCGGAAGAAATTTCCCTGCGATCAAAACCTTTCCAACCCGGGGTAATGTCGTGCATTTTGGCTTCAATTCTGGATAAGTCATCATCGGATATTTTGGATTTGCCAAAGTCGATATCGTAATAAAAGCCGTTTTCTATTGCCGGGCCGAGAGTCAGCAGTGCGTGCGGATATAAGTCCATGACTGCGGCGGCCAAAAGATGAGCACAAGAGTGATTTAAATGATCAAGATTCATATAAATAACCACCTCTTCACTAGTCCCAGGGTTCCAACTAGCTACTTGGGTGGCTTAATTTAAAGTTCCGGCTCAGGGTTGGTGAGTACCCGTCACTGCCGAAATAAGTTTGAATATATTATACGACCAGAGATTTGAGTAAATCAATATCCTGCTTTCTGGGACCGGAGTTGTTTTCACCAGGCACTTCCGTAATAAAGGGGATATTTTGCAGTCTGGGATCTTTTGCGAAATTCTTCAGGTTTTCCAGTCCGATTTTACCTTCGCCTAAATTTTCATGACGGTCATGGCGGGAGTTGAACTCGGATTTCGAGTCGTTTAAATGAATAAGCGTCAAATGCTTCAGACCGATAGCCCGATCGAATTTATCCAGAATCTGATCCAAGAGGTAACCGGATGCGAAGGCATGCTGGGTATCCAAACAAACACCGATTTTTGACCTGTCCCCAACCCGGCTGATGATCTGACTCAGTTCCTTGAGGTCATCGCTCTCAGTCCCCGCCTGACCGGCGGCATTTTCCAGAATAAGCCGGATACCTTTGGGACTGCTGTCCAGAATGTAGTTTATAGCTACGACAATTTGATCAACTACATCGGCAAAACCCCTGCCTTTATGACTGCCGATATGAATAATAGTTCCGACTGAATTTATTTGTCCGGCAAAGCGCTGGTAAAAAATGAGTGAATCAAGACTGGCTGTGAGATTAGTTTTGCTTTCTGAGGCGAGATTGACCAAATAAGCACCGTGCAGGAAATGGGGACCTATACCGTGTTTTGCCTTCTTTTCCAAATACTTCACTATTTCACCTCCCGAAATTTCGCGGGTTTCCAGGGATCGGGGAGATGAAGCGAAGGTCATGAGACAATTGCCGCCAATTGTGACGATCCTATCGATACATTTATCGAATCCTCCGGCTATGGAAACATTACCGCCCAGGTACATAAGTGGACCCGAGAGGAGTCGAACCTCTGACCTCGTCGATGTCAACGACGCGCTCTAACCAACTGAGCTACGAGTCCAATGTGTCTAATTATATCAGCCCCAAAACGGCCCTGGTTTACAAAAGACCAGGGGAAGACGTTTCAAGAATAATAGGTATTGATTCGGGACGATTGGGCAAATGAAGCACGGGGAGGGCAGAATAGATACGGGACATGGTTTCAATTCCTTTGAAATAATTTTCCAGGGAAAAATGTTCGTTGGGGCTGTGCAGGTTTTCATCAGGGAGCCCGAAACCAATCATGACCGCGGGCAAGCCCAGTGCGCGGACAAGTACCGGTACAGAGCCGATTGAGCCGCCCTGGCCCTGGAAGACCGCCGGCCGGCCAAAAACGGATTTGAGGCTGCTTTTTACGAGTTCAAAAACTGGGTGGTCTGTAGGTGCCTTGAAAGCGGATGCTACAGGATAGCGGATAAGCCTCCAGACGGTTGCTTTGGGGAGAGAGTGATGCAGAGAAGAAGCCAGCGAACTATATATTTGTTCAGGGTCCTGGTCCGGGACAAAACGAATGCTTATTTTGGCAGAGGCTGTGTCAGGAATGATCGATTTTGTCCCGATGCCGGTGTAGCCGGAATCCAGACCGGTGATGTCCAATGTAGGTTCGAACCAGCGGCGGCGGTTCAGGGAGTAGCGGTTCTCCCCTCCCCCCACGAAAAAATAATGTCCTTCTTTGAGGAGTTGGGTGTCGGAAGGCTCTGTTTTGCGAAAATCCCGAATTTCTTCATCATTTGGAGAAATAACGTCTGTGTAAAATCCCGGTAAAGTGATTTTATTGCTGCCGTTTTTGAGCCGGGAAAGGAATTTTGCCAGAATTTGTGCAGGGTTCGGCGCGACGCCGCCGAATTGACCGGAATGCAAATCCTGGGCAGAAGTCTGGATATGGATCTCCACATCCAAACAGCCGCGCAGTGTGATGTCTATTGCAGGCTGGCCGAGTGCAGGCATTTCCGTATCCGACAGGAATAAATAATCGGCAGATAATAAAGTTTTATAATTTTCTGTAAGCAATTCTATACCGGGAGAGCCGATTTCCTCTTCCCCCTCGATGAGAAATTTGACGTTTATGGGCAAGGCGTCAGATTCAAGCATTTTCCTGACGGCCATGACATGGATCATAAATTGGCCTTTGTTGTCGGTCGCACCGCGGGCATATATACGATTTTTGCGTATGGACGGTTCGAAAGCCGGTGTGGTCCACTGCGAAGGGGCACCAGCCGGCTGGACATCATAATGGCCATAGATAAGGACCGTAGGATGTGAAGGATTAACAATATAAGAAGCAAATACAGCAGGATGAAGCCGGCCGGGTAATAAGTGTGCCGTAAAACCGAGGGAAGTGAAAAGAGTAAGAAGATAAGAGCGGGCGTCCTCCATGCCGGAGGCAAATTCCGGGTCTGTACTAACGGATGGAATACTCAGCAGATCTGACAGGATGCTTAGGGAGGGGGTCATCATTTTGGGGGAGGAAACCTGTAATCATAATTAGAGAAATAGCCTTTAATAAGACAATTATAACCAATAACAGCGTCTTTTATCAACCAGTGCTGGTGACCCCGTTCGGCAAGCTCAGGGGTTACCCTGTGGAAGTGACCATGTAACGCTCGGAAGAAAGCATGTATTTGGTACCGGATTTTTGGACCTGTCCCCAATAATGGCCGCGTTTGTTGGCACGGGAATTTGCAGATGCCAGCCAGTTTTTGGAAGAATCCACTCTCTGACGAAGAAGACTGATAACGGACTTCAGATGGGCAAAAAAGCCTTTATGATAAATGCCCGGATTTGCGGGGGCCTGCATAGCAGCCATCTGTACTTCCTGTGCGAAATCGCCCATGGACTTGGCCAGAGACAGGATTTCGTTTCTGATGGAATCGATCTGTGACCGGGACGCAGCTTCCTCGCGCAGAAGCCGGGATCTCTCTTCGGAACGCATTTGTTCAATCCGGGAACTGAAACGATTTTCCGCTTTCTCTTCACCTTGCGCTTCAGCTTTTTGGAGCTGGTTTATAGACACCTGTTCATTAGGATTGAGGGTGCCGGAAGAATCCAGGCCGAATGAGGAACGAACGTCTGAAGTAACTGCCTGATGCAGTTGGGTCCGGGCGTCGTCTACTACACCCTTGCTTAAATCACGCAGGGCTTCCAGGAAATTGTCATTTACCGGTGCGGGTTTTTTGGATTTGGATGATGCTTGTGCCATATACTATGGGTCTAACCTAACTTTCAATATTATACCAGACTTTGCAAGAAATTGAGGACGGACTTGCGATCTGTCAGCTTTTCCTGCTCCTGGATCCCCCGCAGAATGAATTCAGCCTCCAGGGAAGCTCTGGCTTCGTTTGAAACCTGGCTTTTCAAGTCCTGGGGAGTGAGATTTTTAGTTTTGAGATAGCTATCTACAGACAACCCCAAGCGGGTAATGTTTTCCGCCAGGGCGGAAAGCCGGTGACTGGCTTCCTCTTCCACCAGCAGATCCGGGATTTTCATAGCCGTTTTCTGCCTGAGAAAATCGATTATTTTGCCGGTTTTTTCGGTTTCTTCCAGTTTACCCAGCGAGGCTATGCTTTTCTTATAATCAGGCAGGACAACCAGGGGTGCTTCACAAGTCACGGCCAAAAACTCCCAATCCTGCCCCTCTTCCCCTTTTGTAATTGTCAGCTTGGGATAAAGAATGGGTTTGAGCGCATACTGTTTGACAGCAGCGGAAAAGACCGCAGGAAGAAGATCCTGGACAGCTGCGGAATACAGCTTGTTTTTGTCCAATTGAGGTTCGACCATGTTTCGGGGTGCAGTTCCCTGGCGGAAACCAGGCAGGACAGCAAGTTTGACTGCTTTTTCTACCTGGACTCCGTATTTATTGAGAATTTCCTTCCATGGAAGAGTCAATCGGATTTCGATGCTGCCGTTTTCCAGACGGTTAATCAGAGTGTCTGAGACCATGCTATTTGGATAGAATTGAGGAAGAGACTATTTTATCGCCGGGGGACAGTTTATTTACAACGTCCATGCCGGAGAGCACTTTGCCGAAGTACGTGTATTCAGAGTTCAGGAAAAGGGAGTCTGTCTTGACGATGAAAAATTGCGAGTCGTTGCTCAGTTCGCGGGGTGTGGATTTACGGGCTACACCAAGGCTGCCGGCAGTAAATGGTTCCGGTGAAAATTCTGAAGGCAGGGTAGTCTGCCCTCCGGTACCGTCTCCGGAAGGATCACATCCCTGGACTACCCAATCCTCTACCCGGTGAAATGTTTTACCGTCGCAATATCCCGAATTCCATTTGGATAGAAAATTAATAACAGTTTTTGGTGCCAGGTCGGGACGCAGTTCCAGTACAAGCTTACCTTTGGATGTCTCAATTTCCACCTGAGGACGGCCGGAAATGGCAGGAGAAGGAGTGCCGTCCAGATTGAGGGCGGGAGTTGGGGTGGGATTCGCATCTGAGTCCATATTTGAATTTTTTGAGCGCAGAAACCAGACTGATGCCAGGGCACCGAGAATAATCACGGCGGCGATAAGCTTGTTTCTGTCCATTTATGTGGATAATACTACAACCTTATACTTAATGTCTAATGTTCAACGTGCCTGCAGGCAGGTGATCAATATTCTGGTCAGGAAGATTTTTGGAGAACCGGGCGGAATTTGTAGCCATAGACAATTATCCCTCGTT
>LCNU01000007.1 GCA_001001375.1 Candidatus Amesbacteria bacterium GW2011_GWC1_47_15
ACTCCGCACTGACACTACCGTGATACACACAACGGAGAATATAAACGTGAGCTGCAGCTTCTATTAAATCCCAGGGATCTACAAACCCCGATTTTTCATTTCGAACAAATTCCGACTTTATTTCACACACAGGGTCGGTATGAAGAACCCGAAACCTATCTACGGCCATTCCAGACCGGAGTTTTTTTCTTTCAGTTAAAATTGTCTGAGCTTTGGCTATAGTCTTTTCAAGTCGACTGTCTGACCACTTTTCCATAGTTCCTATGACAGGCGGGCGATGTCCGCGCGGACCATCATTTCCACCAGTTCCTTAAAAGTAGTTTTTGGTTGCCAACCCAGCAGTTTCTTGGCTTTTGAATAGTCACCTACCAGCGGCCCGGTTTCAATGGGGCGGACCCAGTCTGAATTGATGACTACGTGATCCCGCCAGTTTAATCCGGCTACTTCAAACGCGGCGGCGCACATCTCCTCCACAGTATGCGCAACCCCGGTGGCAATGACGAAGTCGTCGGGGGCTTCGTGCTGGAGAATTTTCCAGATAGCTTCCACGTAGTCGCCGGCAAAACCCCAATCGCGCTGAGCTTCCAGGTTGCCCAATTCCAATTTGCCGTCCGCATTAATCACCGGACGACCTCCCTGACCGGTAGGAATGCGGTTGCCTTTAAGACCGAGTTTGAGGGAAGCCACAGCCAGGCTGACTTTGCGGGTAACGAAGTCAGGGCTACGGCGAGGACTTTCGTGGTTAAAGAGAATACCGGTAGAAATAAACAGGTTGAAGGACTTTCTGTATATCCGGGCATCAAAATGAGCCAGGGCTTTGGCGGCGGCGTAGGGATTGGCGGGATTAAACGGTGTGTTTTCGTTTTGGGGGACTATTTTGGTTTCGCCGAACAGTTCGCTGGTGCTAGCCTGGTAGACGCGAGCTTTGGGAGCAACATTCCTGACAGATTCATAAATGCGCAGCGCCCCTAACCCTGTCTGGTCCGCTGTAGCCAAGGGCTGAAGCCAGGATTCCTGGACGTGAGACTGCGCGCCCAAATTGTAAATTTCTCCGGGTTGAATTTTAGCCAAATACATGGAAAGGCAAGCGGGGTCAGCCAGATCGCCGAAAACAAAGTCTATATGGTGACGCAGATGGGCTACATTACCGTAACTGGGGTTGGAATTGCGGCGCAGGAGGCCGTAGATACGGTAATTTTTTTCCAAAAGAAGTTCGGCCAGATAGGAGCCATCCTGACCGGTAATGCCGGTAATAAAGGCGGTTTTAGGTTTGGAGGACATGACAAAGATAAATTATACATGAGTACCGTGATCAGTGTTCGGATGGAAGAATGCATAACCCGGGCCGATTTTTTCCTGAGTAATATGGGGCTTCATATATAAATACTGCAGGAAATAGAAGAGGAGGTTGACAGGAATATAAACTATTTTTCCAATTGGCGTTTGCCATTTGGCATTTAATTTTTCCAATTTAATATATTTATATTTTTTGAGAGATTCGCGGTAAGCGACAGGGAGATAACCCCCTACCCAAGGGTTAGCGAGCAGAAAACGATGATGAACTGAGTGTTTGTCGATGACGGGGACAGTCTGGAGAATTTCATGGGCTACGTACAAGGGATAAGTTGGGGGTTTGGGGTGAGGATCGATATAAAGATGGTCGAGATCGAGGTAGAGGTTATCGCAGATTTTGTCCGACACCCTAGGAGAGGAGTGTTCAGAAAGATATGGCGGACGGCGCAGAGATTTGAAGAAGAGATACAAAAAAAGAAAGAAGCGGGTAATCCAGAGGGTGCCCGGAAGGGTAACAATCATTAAATCTATATCATCGTTTTCTTTGCAATTATCCATTGCCAGGCTGCCGGTGATAAAAACAGCGGAAACAGAGGGGATCCGGGCTATTGAACGAGCTATCCTGCGAGCAATCGTCCACTTGCCGCGACTGTATTGCCTGCGCCGCCGACGAAGGGCGACTGTGCGGGAGAGAGAAGGAAGATAACAATATTCACCATTTTTCATTTGCCATTTATTAATTAATTTTTTTATTTCGGCCCGAGAAAATTCGGTGTTGATTTGCCAGAACCAAATTTCTTCTGCTGTCAGAGGGTAATCGAATTTGGCTGAATAGCTGAGAGGGAGAAGAACCGGCGACTTAGGGGGAAGCCTGGATGCCATAATCGGATAATATACTACCTATTTCTTTTTCCAAAGCTTGCAAGTCGGATTCCCCGATAATTGTTTCTGAGAAGGCTGAACTTACCCTGGAATTTATACCGGAAGGGCCGTCGTGAGTGGAGGAAGCCAGATACCAGGAGCGGGCCAACGGAGCCTGGTTAACGTAAGCTCCGACTAAGGGTTCGTTTTTAAGAATATCAGCCAGGTCTGTGCGGGAATATGGTTCTCCGAACGCCCGGGGGGACTGTACTGCAGACTGATAAAATCTGACAAGTGTGTCTGATGAGCTTAAGTACTTAATCAACTCCCATGCCTGTTTTTTATTAGGGCTTTTGGTATTTACGGCCTCTGCCCAGTAGCTGGCCCAGTTAATCGGGGTTTCCCCCCGGGCAATATCCACTGGCAGCTGGGGAATAGGGTGAACACTAAACCGCAGTCCCGGGTTGGCAGTTTTGATATCAAACACCCTCCATGAGGGGGCGAAGTAAATAGCCAGTTTACCGGCCGCAAACTGATTTGTCGAGGAAGGGAGATTTGAATCCCAGATGCGAAGAGTTCTTGAAAAACTGTTGAAATAATCTATCACATCCTGCGCCGGTTTGGGGTCCGGGGTATATGGGTGATTTAAATCTACATTGTTCTGAAGCATGAGCACGGCCACAATATCCTGCCAATGGTCCACATTGTCTGTGGTGCCCAGAGCCACACCGGATGTGATTATCCGGGAATCAGACCGGGTGCAAGAGCCGTCTTCGGATTCACATTGAGACAATATACGAGCTGCATCCCTCAGTTCCTCCCAGTTCTGGGGGATGGACATGCCTGCATTTTGAAACATGGTATCGTTGACAAACATAGCTAAACCGTCGAACTCCAAGGGCACAGCAACATAGTCATTACCTACCTGAAAATCCCGGGCGGTTGTGGGATAGAAGATGTTTTTATAATCCGATACAGAGTAGACCGATGAGGGAAGGGGGTCTAGGTTTGAGCGTAGAAGAGGCACCCAAGTATTGTGGATACGAAACAAGTCAGGACCTTTGCCTTCGTCCAAAGCAGTCTGCAGACGCTCGCGGTATTCCTGGGGGGACTGCATAACGTATTCAACTTTAATACCAGGATGGGAAGCCTCAAATTCGGAGAGAATCGGCCCCATGACTTCTTCCGGTTCCCACAGTCCCCAATAAACCAGCTTGCCTGACGAAAAAGACTGTGACAGTCGCGAAAACAGCGCGACGGCTCCGGCAACCGTTCCCACCAATACCAAACCTATACCCAAAAAAAGCAAAAAACGGGATGCTTTTCTGCCCCCTCCAACCCGGGGAGGAGGTGCGGCTTTAATTTTGGACGAGGGAGAAGGGGCCAACGGTTTGGCCACGACGGAAGAGGTTTTTACGGGAGCTGGCGGGAGGGGAGCCCCTGCGGGTGCCGGGGTTTTGGCGGGAGGAGGAGGTGGAGGGGGAGGAGGAGGCGGCGGGGTCGGCGGGGTAGAAGAATAAACTGGGTTTGAGTCCATATATTTCAAGTATACAATATAAGTTTATAATAATCGGATGATGAAAAGGTTAAAACAAGCGAAGCCGGTGGCGATTATTTTATCTTTTGCTGTATTGTTGTCTCTATTGGCGGGATGGCAGGCTAAATATAGGAACCGGGTATTCCCAGGAGTATCTGTGGCAGGAATAAAAGCAGAGGGAATGGATAAAAACGAGGTAGAAAAAATCTTACAAGAGAAGTATAAAAAAATGCAAACCCTGAAACTGGTAAGCGGGACAAACCATTGGGTAATAGGGGCGGGAGACATTGATTTGAAGTTTTATCCCGACGAGACCGCCGAAGCGGCCATAAACATCGGCCGAAAAGGCAACCTGAAGACAAGAATTACCGAGATCTTCAATGCGCTAAGAAACGGAAAACAGGTAAACGCGGTTTACAGCTTCGATGAGGCCAAATTCAACGAAGCAGTCTCAGTTATTGCCCAGCAAATCAATATTCCCGCCCAGGAACCGGAAGTAATTCCGGCAATGCAGGGCGGGAACCAGATTAGCGTATCCCCCGGAGAAAACGGGCAGGAAGTGAATGAAAACCTGCTGGGGCAAAGAATCAGATGGCATCTGTCCGGAGCGGATTCCCAGCCTATTGAACTACCGATAACCCTACTGAGGCCCAAACTTACAGCCAAACAGACTGAAAACGCCCGGCAAAGAGCCCTGAGACTGCTGGGTAAAAAAATAAAGCTAGAGCTGGAAGAAACCAGTCAGAACTGGGAGATCACGGATATACTGATGCTGACTTGGATGGATTTGGGGGGTGACGGCTGGCTGGAACAAAAAATCTCTGTATGGGTGGAAGAACTGGCTTTATCTATTGACCGGCCGGCGCAAAATGCCAGTTTCCGATTTGTGGAATCGGGAAAAGTAGAAGAATTTAAACCGGAAAAAGACGGGTTGAGAGTGATGCGGGAAGAAATGATAAACAAAATTGCCGAAACGCTGAAAAAAAGCGAGACGGTAAATGAAGAGCAAACACTTGCAGTTGCCATCGAAAAAACCAAACCCGACGTGAGCGCCGGGGAAATTAATGACTTGGGTATAAAAGAAATGATCGGCAGGGGGGAGTCATGGTTTACGGGATCAATAACAAACAGGATATACAACCTTAAAAGGGCAGCGGATTTGTTGAACGGTGTACTGATCGCCCCCGGGGAGACTTTTTCGTTTAACAAAACCGTGGGAGAAATATCTGCCGCAACAGGATATAAATCGGCATATATTATCAAAGAAGGAAAGACCATTCTGGGAGACGGAGGAGGAGTGTGCCAGGTGTCTACCACCCTGTTTCGAGCAGTGTTGGCATCCGGTTTGCCCATAGAAGAACGGGTTGCCCACGCTTATAGAGTCAGCTATTACGAGGTGAACTACCAGGTTGGATACGATGCAACCGTATTTCAACCCAGCCCGGATTTTAAATTTGTAAATGATACTCCAGGATATGTATTAATCCAAACCGTATACGACGAAGCAAAAAAATACCTGGCATTTGAGCTATACGGTACCAGCGACGGCAGGAAGGCTGAAATATCCAAAGCCAGAGTCTGGGAAGTAACCGCCCCGCCGCCAGATCTGTATATTGATGATCCAACCCTGCCAGTCGGAAAGGTGGTGCAAACAGAACACAAAGCCTGGGGATCCAAAGTGGCATTCGACTGGAAAGTGACCAAGGGAGAAGAAGTGTTGCAGGAGCGGACTTTTTACTCCAATTACCGGTCGTGGCAGGCGGTTTATCTGAGAGGGACGAAGGTTAATTAGTTAACTTATTCCAAATGTTTTTTAAGACCTCGCCAAGAGAGGGGCGACAGACCCCGGCAGCATCGGGAAAACCTTCTCCTTCATATTGACATTTATACCCTACGGGACAGCTGAGTCCAGCGAAACCACCGCACTGGATAGGGGGATTTGTGGAGTCGTTAAGAGAACTAATCCTGGGAATAAACAAGGCGGTGAAAATAAACAACATGACACCAAGACCCAGAAAAATTGCCCAGCGCATGGTTTAAAATTACTATATGCAGGTACTAAAAGCAAATGACCCGGAAGCCACACTAAGGGCAGTTGAGGTATTGGAAAAAGGAGGGTTGACCATATTACCAACGGAAACAATCTACGGGATAGCGGCAAGCTCCACAAGTGAAAAAGGGGTAAGAAAACTGGGTCAATATAAGAAAAAACCTCTGGGTAAACCAATGCCAATAGCGGTCATCAACCAAGATATGGCCGAAGAATACGCGGAGCTCAATCCTACGGCAAAAAAACTATATCAAACTTTCCTCCCCGGCCCGCTAACCGTAGTTTCAAAAGGCAAACACAAGTTAGTTCCCGGAGTAGAATCCGAAATTGGGACACTGGGAATCAGAATTCCTGGCTACGATTTGATAACAAAGATTATCAAGGGACTGGGAAATCCGATCGTCCTGACCGCAGCAACCAATATCGGTAAAAAAAGGCCATATGAGATCGACGATGTTCTGAAGAATATTTCGGAAAAGCAAAAGGCACTGATTGATTTAATTATTGACGCGGGGACACTGCCAAGGAGGGAACCTTCTACAGTGATTGATACCACCCTCGACGATGTTGCAGTCTTAAGACAAGGAGAGATAATGTTCAATGTTCAAAATTCAATATTCAGCAGAAGCGAGGAGACAACCATGAATACCGCAAAGGAGTTGTGGCAAAAATATGAACATCATGCCGGGAAGAGGGCAATAGTGTATGCGTTGGAAGGGGAAATGGGGGTGGGGAAAACCATTTTTACCAAAGGGCTGGCGAAAGCGATGGGAATTGCGGAAACAGTAACGTCGCCGACATATTCGCTTAATGATCAATATTCCATACTCAACCCTTCTGTTCCGCTCAGCGCAGGTGTTCAATATAAATTAGAACATATTGACGCGTGGAGGATGCAAGCACCGGAGGAATTGGAAGAGTTGGGGATCAAAAAAATGATTTCGGATAAATCTGTACTGGCTATCGAATGGGCGGATCGGGTAGTGGTTGTGATCAGGAAATATAACGAGGAAGCGGTAATTATCTGGGTAAAAATTGAATATGGGGAAAAAGAAAATGATAGAAAAATCAGTTGGGGGGTACTATGAAAATATTAGCCATTGATACTTCATGCGATGAAACTGCAGCCGCGGTCACAGAAGAGACGGCAATCTTGTCAAATGTGGTATGGAGCCAGGCGAGTGCGCATGCTAAGTTTGGCGGAGTGATGCCGAGCCTGGCGCAGAGAATGCACGAGGAGAGAATTGATTGGGTAATAAACAAAGCATTAAAAAATGCTCAATGTTCAATGTCCGATGTCCAATGTCTTGCAGTGACGGCGGGGCCGGGGCTGGCTATTGCACTGGAAGTAGGAATCAGACGGGCAAAAGAACTGGCAAGAGAGCTTAAAATTCCATTGATTCCAGTCAACCATGTGGAAGGACATGTGCTCAGCCCACTAGCTTTTTCTCGGGGAATTAAAGGGGGTGGCATTGTTTTTCCGGCAATCGGGTTGGTGGTATCAGGGAAACACACTGACGTAATATTGATTAAAAAAATTGGAGACTATGAAATTCTGGCAGAGACTATGGATGACGCGTTGGGAGAAGCACTGGACAAAGCAGCCAGAATGCTGGGACTGGGATATCCAGGGGGGGCAATATTGGAAAAAATGGCAAAAGAAGGAAATCCGAAAATGTATCCCCTACCCTTACCAATGGCCAGAAGAGAAGAAAAAAACGCGTTTAGTTATTCGGGGTTGAAAACGGCTTTTTTCAGACTGACAGAGAGTCTAAACCGTGCCAGCCGGCAAGCAGGTCTAAGCAAAGAACAAATCCAGGATCTGGCAGCAGTGTTTCAAGACAGGGCGTTTGAACATGTCGTGCGTATAAGCGCCAGAATAATTCAGGATCTTAAGGATAAAGAATATAAAATCAAAGATTTACTGGTAGGAGGAGGGGTGGGAGCGAATGTAGAGTTAAGAAACCGTTTAAGAAAAATGGCAAATGAGTTGGATTTAAAAGTGCATTTCCCCTACTCGACCCGATTGTATGGCGATAACGCGGCAATGATAGGGGTAGCGGCAGGATTTAATATTCAGGATTTAAGATTTAGGATTCAAGATTTAAATCTAATTGACAGGGAGCCGAGGGCGAGGATAGATAAAGGATTTAAGCGGGAGGAAAACAAATGAAACAATTATTAATTTGGGGGATAATAATCTTAATTTTATCGGGTCTAAGTGTAAGTTTAGGCCGAAAGAAGAGACCAGAACAGAATGGACAATCCCCTTCTCCAAAGGAGATTGTGATCGCGGCGGGGGGAGATATTGCCTGCTTCCAGAACTGGAAAACAGATGAGGATTCGTGCAAACAGAAAGAGACGGCGGCCTTGATTGAGCAAATCAATCCTGAGGCGGTGTTAATATTGGGAGACCTGCAATACAACCCGCCGGCCTTTACCTCCTGGCTGGGATATGAAGAAAGCTGGGGAAAATTTAAGAATATTTCCTATCCGGCTATCGGAAACCATGAATATGACCTGCCGGGCGGTAAAGGGTACTGGGATTATTGGGGGGAAAAAGCGGGAGAGAGAGGTAAAGGATGGTATAGTTTTGACTTGGGAGAATGGCATATAGCTGCCGTGAATTCGAATTGCGGGGAAGTGGGATGCGGAAAAGAGAGCGAGCAGGTTAGATGGTTAGATGGTGATTTGACAGCCAGCAAGAAGGCTTGCAAGCTGGCGTTTATGCACCACCCACGATACAGCTCCGGTAAGAGCCATGGAAACACTTTGGCGATAAAAGATATGTGGGAAATACTGGATGCGGGAGGGGTGGACGTGGTGCTGGCCGGGCACGAACACTTGTATGAGAGATTAAAATCCGGAAACATCAGAGAATTTATTGTGGGTACTGGAGGTAGAAGCCTGTATGATTTCGGAAACCCAAAAACCGGAAGCGAGGCACGAATAAGCGACAGTTTCGGGGTATTGAAAATGGTTTTGAAAGAGGGAGGTTATGAGTGGGAATTTGTATCTGAAGACGGAGAAGCGAAAGACAGAGGAATTGAAAATTGTACTCCTTAACTTTTTGTTCACTCTTTTGCTTGTCTAAAAGAGTTAAACCGAGAAAAAGACACCCTCACAGCACCCTAAAAATGCTCGCTGCATACTATACTGCGGGAGGGTCCTCGTGTTTAATGGTATAGTGTTCACATTTTCTTAACGGTCGGCGCTCGGGATAGAGTTTTAACAAAACATGAGGTAAAATAATTGAAACTTGAATGGCGATTGAGCGGACCAGTCATCCGCAACCCCACTACGCTGAAGCTACGCGGGGTACGCCTTCCGGAAGAACGTCCGCCTTTGGCGAGATTATTAGAACCGGATCAAATGAGAAGCAAATAAGGTGGTACCACGGGCACCCGCCCGTCCTTATAATAGTTAAGGAAAGGCGGGTTTTTAAATGGACAAAAGTTATAACCACAAACTTTATGAAGAAGAGATTTACCGGAAGTGGGAGAAGAGCGGGGCGTTTAAGGCTAAGGGCGAGGGAGAACCATATACGATACTGATGCCCCCGCCGAATGCCAACGCTTCCCTGCACGCAGGACATGCAATGTATACGATTGACGACATCATGGTGCGATGGAAGCGGATGCAGGGATACAACGCGACGTGGATCCCGGGTATGGACCATGCGGGCTTTGAAACACAGTACGTATATGAGAAACATCTGGCCAAGAACGGCAAATCCCGGATGGACTTTGATCGGCAGACTCTGTACCGGGATATTTTCAATTTCGTCCAGGAAAATTCCGGGTTGATATACAAGCAGTTCAAGCGGCTGGGTTTTTCGGCGGACTGGGATAGAAGCGTGTTTACCCTGGACCCGGAAGTCCTACAAAAAGTATTTGCAACATTCACCAGGCTGGAGAAGGAAGGAGGCGTTTACCGGGACGAGTATCTGGTGAATTTTTGCATAAACTGCGGGACTTCGCTGGCGGAATTGGAGGTGGAGCATATCGAGCGGACGGACCCGCTGTACTATATCCGGTATCCTCTGGCGGACGGGGAGGGGCACATCGAAGTGGCAACCGTCCGGCCGGAAACCATGTTCGGGGACACGGCGGTGGCGGTAAACCCCAAAGACGACAGATACAAAGGGATGGCCGGGAAAATGTTGAAGCTGCCACTGACAACCAGAGAGATTCCGGTGATAGAGGACGCGATGGTAGACCCGGAATTTGGGACGGGGGCGGTAAAGATTACCCCGGCGCACGACCCGAACGATTTTGAAGCGGCAAGAAGGCACGGACTGAAGATAATCGGGGTAATAGATCTTTCGGGCAAAATGAAAATGCCGGAGGACGTGAGTATGCCGGAACTTTCAGGTGTCAAGGCCAAAAAAGCCAGAGAGGAAACAGTGAATAAACTGCAGGAAGAGGGCTTCCTGGTAAAAATCGATGAAAACTACCAGCATACTGTGACCACCTGCTACAAATGCCACAAGGTCCTGGAGCCGACTATTGTCCCGAACTGGTTCATTAAAGTCGGGGAGCTAAAGAAACCTGCAATCGAAGCGGTGGAAAAGGACCGGGTGAAGTTTTATCCCAAGCGATTCAAAAAACATATACTGGACTGGCTGAACCGCATGCATGACTGGCCGATATCCCGGCAGATAGTGTGGGGAATAAAGATTCCCGTATGGTATGAAGTAGAACCGGAAAAGGAGAATATTTATGTTTGGTGGCTGGACAAGTCCGGCCAGCTGCAGCAGGGACCGGCAGCAGGGTTTTTGAAAAACGGCACTCCCCTCTCCGAAATCGAAGCCGGCCTGCAAAAGGTGTATGCGGCGACAGGGAAAGACGCACCAAAATATACCGTTTCGGAAGAGAAACCAGACCACGGAAAAACATATCTGCCGGAGACGGATACGTTTGACACCTGGTTTTCCTCCGGTCAGTGGCCGTTGGTGACTCTGAAACCGGAAGAGTTTGAGACCCGATATCCTACGGACTTTATGGGGACTCTTTCTGATATTCTCCCTTTTTGGATTTCGCGGATGATCATTTTTGGCCTGTACGATAAAAATGACGTGCCTTTTAAAAATGTTTACTTATGGTCTATGGTAGCGGACGCCAAAGGGGTCAAAATGAGTAAGAGCAAAGGAAATGTAATCAATCCAATAGAGCTAGTGGACAAATACGGAGCAGATGCACTGCGAATGTCACTGGTTTACGGGGTGGCGCCGGGTAGCAAGATCCCTTTGGCAGAAGATAAAGTTAAAGGGATGCGGAATTTTGCCAATAAAATCTGGAATATGGGGAGGTTTATACAATTAATGTTCGAAAACTACGAAAAAGAGATACCATTTTTTAAAGAAGAACTCTTGAAAGAGAAATTAAAGAAGGAAGACAAGATAATTATCGACCAGTTATACGATGTGATAAAAAAAGCAAAGGCCAGCTTGGAAAAATATCGATTTTCCGATGCAGCAGAAGCAATTTACGAATTTATGTGGCATCAACTGGCGGATGTGTATATTGAGAATGTTAAAAACCGCGAAGATAAAGAGACGGCGTTATCAGTAGTTAGACACATGTATTTAAGAGGGCTCAGACTGTTGCATCCGTTTATGCCGTTCGTAACAGAAGCGGTTTGGGAAGAATTAAGTTCCATACGACAACATCCCGAAAACATGCTTATTACTTCAAAGTATCCTTCTCCCCTACTCTGATTTCTCTTCTTTCTTAGGCTCTTCCTCTGCTGGAGTCTCGCCTTCAGCGGGAGCCGCGCCTTCTGCGGCCTCGCCTTCAGCTGGAGCAGCTTCTTGGGCAGGTGCTTCAACCGGTTCTTCTGCCGCCAATTCCTCAATCTTGACTATGACTGACGCGGGGTCCGTAAGGACTTTGAATTTGGAAGAGTCCAGCTTCAGATCCCCCACAGTGATTGAGTCGTTAACAACTTTTAAGCCGGTGACGTCGATCTTGATATTTTCGGGCATGTCCGTCGGGAGCGCCTCAACTTCTACTTCGTCAAGCTGTTGAATCATTATTCCTAATTTTTCCGATTCAGCCAGGGCTTCGCCTTCTAAAAGCACCGGTACCGGGGCTGTAACTTTTTGTTTGAGATCCACCTGATAAAAACCAACGTGCAGTAATTGGCCGGTAACCGGGTGCCGCAGGACGTCTTTTACAAATACCGGCCGGTCAGTTTTTTCCTTATCTATCTGAAGATAAATCAATGCCGACTCCCCTACCTGGTTATAAAGTTTAGCAAAAGTTTTAGCATCCAATTGAAGATTAACAGAAGGAGTGTTTTTTCCAAAAAGATTGGCTGGAACGATGCCTCCGGCCCGCAATTTTTTAACGGCCCTTCCCGCAATCTCCCGCTGCTTTGCATTGAGTGTGTGTTTGGCGGCCATTTGTGTATTTAAGAAAAATCAGGGAATAAAAAAATCGACATCGATATGAATTGAGCCGATCTGATGAGTATTATATCGAAGAAGTCCCTGAGAAGCAATCTGGGGGGAAGAATAAACTGTAGATACCCAGTTCTGGGGATAAATTACATTAACTTCGACTATAGACGGGACCGTGCCAGGTTGCCCGGGAATAAGCAACTGATAACGAAACGGACCGGGAGATACTATTACCCGCGAGGTAAGGATTTCCAACAATCCTCCGCCAGACGCCGGGACGGATACCGGAAGGCTAAGCAGTTTTAAACCCCGATCTGACGCAACACTATAATCTGTCCTGGATAATAACTGCTTATTTAAACTGACCTGGAGGATTTGCGTTTCTTGAGGAAAGTATGCGCGAAAGTAATTTTTGTAATCCGGCGGAGACATGACTTGGGAAGAGGGATGATAATTAAGATCTATTTCGTATGATGAGTTAATTTTGCTCCCTGTAAATTCCGTGCTAATTTTTGTGCGACGGGTAATGAAGGGGTCAAGTTTATTCCGGGAAATATTGCTTAAAACGGGGAAAAAGATATCCAAAACACAATCAAGCTGAGAACGGCATTCCGATGACAACACACCCCCACTCCAACCCGATTGAGTCAGCGCCGGCGAAGAAAATGTCACAGGTGCAATCATTATTTGGCCGGATTCAAACTCAGAAGCGAGCAGGAAAAGAAGCCGGTTAAAATTCGGCCTGTCAAGCTCTCCCAGGTAATCCTCCATAGATTTCAGCATTGAAGAAATAAAAGTTTCAGTTCCCTGGGGATCTGTTTGCACGTTTTCAAGATAGGAGGTAATGAAATTCTCAGTGCTAAGCGGCGAGGCAATACCCGGATGCTGAAGAGGACCCCCAATTCCTAAGATTTTTTTAAAAGTATTCAAATTAATTCCTACTACCACATCTACGGGGGAAGCGAGTTCTTTTTCTATAAACCAGGCGGCCCGACGGGCGGTTTCCTGAAAATCAACGTTCCAACTGACATCTTTTAAATACCACCTATTCCTGCCTGTTGCTTTGACAAAGGACAAGGGTGGTTCCACCTCGCCTTTCAACAGGGAGTCGGTCTCTTTGGTGGTCATTATCCTGGCCTCTGTAATTTTGCCTTTTTCCAAAGTTACCAACGCCACACTGTCCACTACTCCCCCGCCGGGCATTATTTCTGTGTTGTCCATAATCAGGAACAGATAATTAACCTGTTTACCACTCTCCGGTATAAATTTGGGTAAGTCCGGCAGCAAGGACTGGATTTTAGAAGAAGTCTTCCTGATGTTTTGAGAAAGATCGGCCATATCCGACATAACTTGCGCCGGTTGGGGTGAAGCTTGGTAAAGCTGTTTTAAATCCGCCTGAAGATAAGACACTGAGTCGTTCAAGTCTGTCAGTGAGGAATTGACCATTCCCAGGTCTAAAGTATTACCCGGTGCTCCAAAAACCGAAAGCCATATGCGACTAAGTGAATCCGAGGCGGAAGTAAAATGGGAAACCACCTCTGACGCACGGAGTACGGCCGAATAAGATTCCTGTACAGGATAACCCCGGGAAAGCAGCAACCGACCTGAGCCATAAGACAAGCTTAATGTTTTTTTCATAAGTCGAACGGTAGAAACTGAAAAGGAAAGACAGGACTTGGTACGGGAAAAATTCCCCCTTTCAAGAGAACTTAAAGTACAAGAAACAGAAAGATAAAAAGCTAATGCCAAAATAAGACTGACAATCCAAGGAACCATGATCAATAGAACTAAAATTTTCACCCAAACCGGCACAACGAGGCGGGGTAAATTAGTCTTATTAATCACCCCGTGGACTTTTAGGGACAAAATCTTGAAAAATGATTGCTTTTTTAATTTGATTTTACCCAACCCCGGTTTTGACTTTTCGGGTGTGTGTGAGGGGATAAATTTACGAATAACTGCGGATGCTGCAGAATCGAGCGGATCCTGAGGAGATATTTCAAGCACGGTGTATTTCAAATGATAATTTTTTGAAAATTGCTTTACCAATAAAAGGGCGGTACTTTTTAGCGGGGTGTCATGATTTGAGACGACAACCACCAGGTGAGCATTGTTTTGGTAAGCAAGGTTTAATAAGTCGTACAGTTGCGAGGTATGCGAGACTGTTTCCGAAAGTGACGCCGGAGAAAAACCCAACAAGTGAATAATTACCTGCGGGAATTGTTCCGTTTCCAAATTCCGGTAAGAGTCATAAACACTTATTTGCGAATATCCGCCGAGCTGGTTTGATATTTCCCGCCCCAGAGGTAAATGCTTTCCTGAAAGAATAACCACCGAATTGGGAGACAGAAGACGGGTAACAAGTTTTCTTGCGGACATTAAATGTATTTTAAAGCTTTTTACACCCGGGAAACAAATATCGGAGCGGGAATAAAACAAATTTACAACGAAAAAAAAATAATATAGTTATTACCGCTTTTGTCCATACTTTTTTTCTATGGCTGTATCTTTTGTTTTTTAGCTTTATCTTTTTCCTGTTTTTGTCAGTACTTCAAAAACATGAAAATCCCCGCATAAATCCGTGTCCAAAAAAAACGAGGTGGCGCCTGATTATGAAGTTTGACTGTCCAATGTCTTGTTTAACAAAGCATCGGCTTTGGAATTCAATTCGCGGGGAACATATTGGAATTTTTCAATTTTCAATTTACAATTTTCAATTAACCTGAGCGCTTCTACCGCTTTCTCTTTTAATATTAAATCCTTAATCTTATAAAGGCCGTTGAGCTGATTGACAATCAGCAAGGAATCAAGAAAGAAAACAACAGACCCGACTTGAGAAAACCGGGTAATGTTTTCGGATATGTATTTGAGAGCTTCTAAGACTCCCTGATATTCCGCCTGGTTGTTGGTGGCGACCCCGAGAAATTTACCTTCGGAGTGGATTTGGTTGCCATCCAGTAACAAAACAAAGGCGCAAGCGGCCGGGCCAGGGTTACCCCGGGCGCCACCATCGCAAAATACACTAAGTTTGATATTGGGATCGTTTTTCGTCATGGATAAGGACAATATTAGAATAAGTAACTGAAATTAGTAGCGCCAAAAGCATACTGTTTTGGTGTGAAGTAAGCCAATAGTGATCAGTAAACCCGGAAAGAAAAATGATAACACCGGAAATTTTAAACCAGGTATTCTTTGTATTAAGCAGCAGTTTATAATAAAAATATATAAGCAATACAGCCATCGGCAAACCAAGTTCCGAAGCCAGATATAAGTAAACATTATGTACCGGTTGAACGGGTAATACCGACCTAAGCAAATAGTAGGAAGAACCTGAATACATGGCAAAAAGAGAATTTCCCAAACCCGTACCGAATAACGGCTGGGCGATTATCACACTGCCTGCACGACCCACGAGGCCAAGACGCTGAGAAAAGGAAGGATCCGGATGCGGAACCCGAAGCATCAGCAGAAGAATAATAGAAACAAAAATAGCAGTAAAAATTTTAATAAGAAAATTTTTTCTAAATTTATAAATAATTAAAAATAACAATATACACGCTTCCAATAAAATCACTGTCCGTGAGAAAGTAAAAGGGACCATAACAAGGGAAACCATAGCGGCAAAATTTACAAGTTTTGATTTTGGTTCTAAACCATAAAGCAATCCTGCTGAAACAAGAAGAAAACCACCTAAAGCATTGGGGTGGGGAAGTGTGGCATAAGGCCTGAGGTACTGGCCAAAGTTTCCCAGGCTTATTTTTGCTACGGAAGGGTCCGACAATAATAAGGGGCGTTCTCCCAACCAATACAACCAACCGCCCAATGAAGATTTTGAAATAAACTGCAGCAGGGCGAGAAGAGAGGTCCAGATTACAGCCAACGAAAGAGATTTAAGATTTAAGATTAGAGATTCATGATTTTTATATAAATATAAACCAAGTAAAAAATATTGCAGTACACGAAGCCAGCGGTAGAGGGTTAGCCAGGGAAAGAAGGAGAGGAATATATTTATACAAACAAACAAAAAAATCCGAATAATCGGACCGCCCAGACGAATCGATTTACGTGAACGGAAATACCACATGAGAACCAAAGGAATAAAAACCAGATCAGAAAAATAAAGTACAGGGGAAAGATAGTCTACAGGAAAACCATTAATAAAACTCCAGGAGGGCCAGAAATGAAAGGTGAGCTGGGAAGGGATACTCAGAATAAAAAATAAAAACAGGGTTTTCTCAAGTTTAGAAGCCACCAAGAGTGATTATATTATTCGCCTGCTTGCGATTCCCGGGGAGCAATAATCACACTTCTGTTTTTGGCCTGTCCGTCCGAATAAGTGGCCACGTCAGGGTGATCAGCCAAGTATAGATGGACAATCCGGCGTTCGTTGGACGGCATGGGTGGCAGGGAGTGAGGTTGACCCGTCTGAACTACACGGGCTACGGCTGATTCGGCAAGAGACTGCAAGGCAGTTTCACGGCGCTGGCGATAATCGTTAACATTTAAAGAAAGATTTACCCATGCGCCAAATTGGACATGAAGGTGCTGGCCCAGAATCAACTGGAGAGCTGAAAGGTTTTCTCCATGATAACCAATGAGGAGCGCGGGCTCATCGGTCTGGATAAGAACCTGATAGAGGTCGGATGCAGAATCGTATTGAGTATTGACGGTTACCGAGTCCGGAAAGCCTGTTTGAGAAAGTAGAAGCCGGGCATGGTCTGTGATAGCAGAGGATTGGTCCATTTGCTTCAGGATTTTAACAAATTAAGCTTTCGCAGCCAAGGTGTCATACCACCCCAGCCGGTAGCGAAATACTGCTGGACTGCGCTGACAGCGGAAAACACAAGCCAATACAGCACCAGTCCTGAAGGGAACTGAAACCCAATAAATATTGTCATTAAAGGAAACATGAAGGCCATCTGTTGTTGGGCTTCCACCATGACATCATCTGTTGCACCCTTGGTCTTATCGGCTATCTTTTTCTCGGCGGAAATAACAGGCAGCATCATTTTTGAACTAATCAGCTGGACTGCGGCAGAAATGAGCAGAAACAAGCCCGGAAGCGGCACGGGGATACCGGACAGGCGAAAAGTGTCCGGTTTAAGGAGATCCAGGTAAAAAAAGCGGGTTGAGAAATTGAAGTCTGAAGTCAACTGATTGAACGAGTAAAGCAAGGGATTCAAATGATCGGCCACGCTGGCGCCATTAGGCCTCAAAACAGAATTAAGGGCGTTAAAAAGAGCAATCAAAACCAACAATTGGACGATCTGGGGTAAGCAACCGGAGGCGGGATTGGCCCCGTGTTTTTTGTAAAGTTCTGCCTGGGCGGATACCAAACCTTGTTTGTCGTTTTTAAAAGTTTCTTTCAGCTTAGAAAGTTCCGGAGAAAGTTCGGCCATTTTTTTGCTGATTTTAAGACTGGGGAGAATTAAGGGTGTCATCAGAAGCCGAAGAGAGATAGTCAGAAAAACTATTGACCAGCCCAAATTGCCGGTCAACTTATAAAATCCGATTAAGGCATTAATTAAAGGATGAAAGAGCAGGGTGTTCCAAAGTTGAATCATTTAAGTAGTTATTAGGTAAGGGGGTCGGAGCCGCCCGGATGGCCAGGGCGACATTTTAAAATCCGCTTTAATCCCAAGACACTGCCGTGAAGGATACCATATTTACTGACCGCTTGATAGGTATACTCCGAACATCGAGGTTGAAAACGACAAGCCGCTGCTCCGGGTATGACAAGCCTAAGCAGACCGGTGTCGAACGATAGATATTTTTGATAAAACTTGATCAATAACAGCGCCAAGCTCTTCATGGGATAAGTTTATCAGTTCCCGACCGGGAAAAATTATATAGTCTCCCGGAGGAAATGGACGGGCTGAGACAAGCGTATAGATTAAGCGGCGAAGGCGGTTTCTGACGACTGCGTGTTTGTGGAGTTTATATGAAGTAACGATAGAAAATCGGGCCGGGTTGTGTGTGGTGGGGTGTGAGTCTGATGGTGAGTAGTGGATGACTGAAAAAAAAGGAAGGCGGAGGTTTTTGCCGAGTATTTTGGCGGTAAGGAAGTCCCGGTGGTTTAGGCGACGGTTTTTGGGAAGCACGGTTTTATTTAGCGGTGACGGCGAGGCGTTTTCTACCCTGAAGGCGGCGTTTTTTGATGATATTCATTCCGGTACGGGTAGAGGCGCGTGAGCGGAATCCGTGTTTTCTGACTCTTTTGAGTTTTTTAGGCTGGTAGGTGCGTTTGGGCATAACTGCTTGAGTATATCACAAAAATTAACCCTTGACTGTTTGTGGATATGTAGGATAAGTTGCTTAATACACGGGGAGTTATCCACAAAATGAAAAGCGAAACAACCGATACAGAAAGAGTATGGAACGGTGTGCTGCAGGCAATGAAACTTACTGCATCGGAGGCGGCTTATACTACGTACCTTAAACCAACTATACTACTCTCCGTAAGGGAAAGGGAGGGATCGCGGTTGATATGTGAAGTGGGGTGTCCGTCCAGTTTCATAAAAAGTACGCTGGAACAGCGCTACTGGGGTCAGTTGGCGGAAGAATTGGAGAGAGTGACGGGGCAGAAATGCGAAGTGATAATTAGGATTGAGAGCAGGAGAACAAGAGAGCAAGAGAGCGAAAGTAGCTTACCCTTATTTAATCAAAAGACATCAATAAAAAGCGACGGGTGGAAAAGGGCTAATTTGAGAGGGGATTTTACTTTTGATAATTACGCAGTCGCAGGGAGCAACCAACTGGCTTTCGCGGCTGCACAGGCAGTAGCCAGGAAACCAGGGGAGGCATACAACCCACTTTTCATTTACGGCGGAGTAGGGGTAGGAAAGACTCATTTGATGCAGGCCATCGGGCATGAAGTAATACAAGAAGGCAAAGGGACCGTACTGTTTTGTTCGGGCGAAGATTTTACAAACGATCTGGTGGAAGCAATAAGGTACAAATCCACAGAAAAAGTGCGGGCTAAATACAGAAAAGTCAAACTATTACTGATTGACGATGTGCAGTTTATCGCCGGGAAACAACAGGTACAGGAAGAGTTTTTCCATACTTTTAACGCCTTGCAAAGAGAAGGCGGTCAGGTGGTGATGACTTCCGACAGACCACCTTCCGAGATTTCAAAACTGGAAGAAAGACTAAAAAGCCGTTTCGGAGCCGGATTAATTGCCGATGTAGGCCCGGCTGGATTTGAACTAAGAACGGCTATTTTACTAATAAAGTCAAAACAATTGGGAATTCCCATGGAGATGGAAACGGCACAAATTATTGCCGGTCAAATAGAAGGAGTCAGAGAGCTGCAGGGGTTTTTGTCCAAAATGATAACCGATATAGAACTAAACCCCGGCTCCGTAAACCACGAAAGACTGGAAAGACTCTTAAAGATTCCGAATACCGGAGGCAATGGAGCAAAGAGAATTGTCACTCCAAGCGAGGTTATCAGCGTCATCGGGGATTATTATGGCGTAGCGGTACAGCAATTAAAAGGAGAGAGGAGAACTAAGACAATAGCCTGGCCCAGGCAGGTGGCTATGTATTTTTTAAGAAACGAGTTGAAGCTGCCATTTGAGGAAGTAGGCAGACTTATAGGCGGGCGCGACCACACAACAATAATACATGGATCAGACAAAGTGAAAGTGGAAATAGAAACAAACGACAATTTCCGGAATGAGGTAGGTGAGATAAAAAAAAGAATTTTGGGTGGATGATTTGGGGACAGCGGAGGTGCCCGTTGAATTAAAACAGGGATAGGTGTATACAACAATATAGTTATCAACAATATTATCCACTTTTCGGCAGACTCACTACCAACAGAAATCAAACCCGAAAGTTAAAGCAAAACACCTACACTTATATACTTATCCACAAAGCCTACTACAACGACGACTATTTAAATATACAGAATGAAGGCAGTAATCCTCCAAGAAGATTTGAGTAAATGGCTGGGATACGTGGGAAGAATTGTAGCCGCAAGGGGACAACTGCCGGTGCTTTCAAATGTGTTGATAGAAGCAGAGAAAGAAGGAGTAGTATTATCGGCTACAAACCTGGAGTTGGGACTAAGGGTTGAAGCCGGAGGGAAGGTAACTGAAGAAGGGGCAATCACAATACCGGCCAGAAATTTGGGAGAATTTACTGCGTCTTTGGGACCAGGGGCAGTAACCTTAAGCAGCTCAGGAGATAAATTAAAAGTGGAAAACGGAAAAATAACAGGAAATTTTGCAGGAATACCAGCTCAGGAATTTCCCGCCATGCCGAAAATGAGCGAAAAAACAGACAAGAGACAACGGATCAAAGTCAGTAAAAAAATCCTTTTGGACCTGGCAAGACAGGTGGCTTTTGCCGCAGCTTCCGACGAAAGCCGTCCGGTGTTAACAGGAATCAGGTTTTCTGTTACAGACGGGAAGCTTTTAGCAACGGCGACAGACGGGTTTCGCCTGAGCAAGAAAACAGTTGAAGGTGAATTTGAATCCGGTAAGGCACTTGAAGAAGATTTGATCCTTCCCGCAAAAAGCATTGCAGAGCTTTCAAGAATAATAAATGAGGGGAAAAAAGAAAGCGTGGTGCTAGAGATAGTGACTGAAAACAATCAGGTAATTTTCGCTTATCCGCCTATCCATTTAATTTCCAGGGTGCTGGAAGGGAATTTTCCTGATATTGAAAAAATAATTCCCGCCGAACATAAAACATTAATTATCCTGGACAAAGAAGAATTAACAAGAGCCGTAAGAGCAGCGGCGATTTTTGCCAGAGACAACAGCAATATAATAAAATTCAAAATTCAAAATTCAAAATTCAAAGTTTATGCCAGTGCGCAACAGACGGGAGAAAGTGAGATTGAAATAGATGCGGAGTCAGAGGGGGAAGATGCGGAGATAGCTTTCAATTACCGCTACGTAACAGAATTCCTAAACAGTTGCGGAACCGAAAGAGTAATCTTAAAAATCAACGGCAGCATGGCTCCGGGAGTATGGATGGGAGAAGGGGATGAAAGCCTGACCCACCTTATAATGCCGGTGAGATTGTAGAAACAGGAACAGTTCCGCAGAAACTTAACGGATACAATTTACCAGATTGTGCGGGATTTGCAAAAAACGGAGTTGAGACTGTAACATTCAGTTTACAGGCTGCTTCGATCGTAATTTCCATACTTTCCAGAAACGCGGCCTCGGCTTCTTCCAAGTATTTAGAGAATGGAGCACCGGTAATACTGATTAAATATTCTTCGGTTTGAGGAAAATAAGAGATACTGTAGGAGGTGAGAGAAGGGCGGTAAATAATTATCTGCTGGTCGTTAATTGCTTGAGAGATAATAGGAGTAGAGACCGGGATAGGCCCGGGGCTGCCGGAAGGTCGGGATGGAGCAGCGGCGCTAAAGATGTACAGAGCAGACAATCCTGAAAGCAAGACCAAAACCACCCAGGGCAGGTTTTTTGGACTGCGTACTTGGGAGAGGATGTTTTTCATAATTACGGAGCAATACCGCAAGCGACAGCAGTAGTCCAGGCACTCCAATCCCCATCCTGCTGGAATTTCCAGGAAGCGTAGGCAATATTGTTTTGGGCATTACTGAACCAACCGACACAATCCTGCAAGAGACCGGGATTAGTAACAGTAACCGTACTACAGGCACTGGTGCCGTAGCGGCAAACAGCTTTGGGACCTCCGGGTTCATCCAAGGGACTGGAAAAGGCGTCGTAACATGAACTGGCACCGTGACTGGCGACAATTGAGGCCAGGGATTGTCCGGCAGAGGTGGAAAAGAAACCAGTGTTGGGATGACAGTAGAGATTTATCTGAAAAAGGCCAACACTGTAATCGGGGCAATTAGGATTAATGGCGGCCGGATCTCCGCCGGATTCGGCATTACAAACAGCGGACGCGTTTTCCGCCTCCGAGCCGAATACTGGGGTCATAACACTGATAGCACACTGGCCGGTGGTGGGTGAAGAACAAACAAGAGTTCCGCCGCCTCCGCCTGCACCGCCACCGGGCGATCCGGGACCCCCCACCATTATGAGACTGGACCTGGGGACAACATAGGCCGAGGAAGTAATAATATGCAAAAAGAAAGCGACTACTATCGGAAGAATCAGGATAACTACGGCCACCGGTGTGAGAACAATGGAGGCGGCCGTGACAAATGGATTAACAAGAACAGCCAGACCGTACGTTGCCACCGCACCCCCAACAATGGATGCACCCAAACCTACGGCGCCAAACAAAATAACAACAGGGATAGTAGGGGCGATAACTGCTCCCACAGCAAGCCCTACAGAGGCACCGATTACCGGGACAAAATTTTCCTTAACCCATTTGGCCGCCCTGATAGCCAAATTCACAACCTTACCCAGAATTTCACCGGCAACCCAACCCACGACAAAAGCAATAATATTGCCAATTACCGGAACGGTTGAACCCAAAGCCTGAAGCGCGGCCTGGACAGCGGCTTTTACTCCGGTTTTTACCAGCAAGTTGGCGACTGCTTTTCCGATGGCGGAAGCGGCTACTTTGGCGGCGGCCGAAGACACCGCTTTGCCGACAAAAGAAGACGAGATTTTTTGGTACGCACTGCTGGCAAGGCGGGTTACGGGGCGAATTATCCGATAACCCCGAAGGGTTGTCGGGTGGAACGAGAGGTCGGAAAGCGAAGGAGGGGCCAGGCTGATGCGGCCAGCGGTGATATGGCTTTCCAGCCGGCTATGAATAGCTTTCCCCGCCTTTGTGGCCAGCAGCTTTTTTCCCTGCTCGGTATCAAAAAACCGGATCAACACCTCAGCCACCCGGCCTTTGACATACCTTTGAGGATAGGTGGAAAGATGGGTTATATAGGCGTTTAAATGCTGGGTGAAAATCGCAGGGCCTTCCTTATTGATATTGACCCGGTCGGGAGAACCAATGAAACGATTGAAATAGGCATAAACAGCTCCCGTGTGGTCCAACTGCTGGCCTGAAGGGGGAATATCCCTGGCGTGACGCAGTAAAAACAAATCCCAAGCGGGAGGTAAAAGATCACGGAAAGCCTGCAGACGCAAGTGTTTTATCTGATCAGGGTTAAGTCCGGAAGGGATCTCTATCAGACCTGAGAGGTAATAGGCCGGCAAGAGCTCCTTACGGGCGCGCAACGCAAGATTTGCTGCCTTATCCTGCACAACTCCTTTCTGGAGAAAACTGACAAAAAAACTCTGGACCAACAAGTCTTCTTTGCGGGGGTAGAGTTTGAAACCGGCAGATAGTGGAGCTACTCCAGCTGCAAAGGCCGCAAAAGCCTCTGGGTTTATAGATTTACCAAAAACGGATTCAAAGTGGGGAAGAAGGGTGTTGACATGAGACTTGATCTGGTCGGCGGAGGCATCTGGTAGAAACATTTTATAAAGCAGGAGGTGGTTGACCATATCGGGATGAGTTTGACCCAAATGAAACCTCATTTGTGAAGAAATAAGACCGGAGAGGTTGGACGCTACAGGATGAAGTGAAACCAGGGATGAGGACAGCGGAGCAAGGTAATCCAAAGCCTGAGTAAGTGTTATGTTCGGTGAAACCTGCTGAATAAGACCAACTGTCTGCCGGACCGCCCAGGACGGGTCTGCAACAAACATGTGTCCCAGAAAAGGCTGGACAGACTTAAGAAGCAGAGTCGGCGGAGATTTGGCCGGAAAGCGATTAATGAGGGAATTGAGGTCAAGATGATATTGGAGGAAAGCTTCCTGATAATCGGGAGCGGTGGATGGTGAGACAGCAGGAGAGACAGAACGGAAGAAGTTATCCAGTATCACCCGCAAGGACTGATTTTGGGGAGGGGCAGCAGGATCGTAAATTTGAAACAATGTCTGGAGCGATCCTTCAATGTGGGACAAGTCCCTGCCAGGCGAAGACGCATTGAGGGAGGAAGCGATGACCGTACGCACATATTCGGGAGAGCGGGAGAGGGCGGGGATAAGACGGTTGACGACGACAGTACGGCGATCGGTACCAACTTCTGCAGTAGAAAGCATGGCAGAAACCATTTGGGCAAACTGGTCGTAGACGGGGGGAGGTGGGGTCAGGCCGGAAGAAGAACCCAGGAATTTATGAAAAGAAGTGTGGGCGGTTTTGGCTAAAGAACCAGCCTCTTTGGAAGGAATGCCGGATTCAATCAACCGTTGGTGGAGGCCGGACATTTCGATCTGAGGACGGTAAAGAAAGGAATCCTGTAAGACTTGACGGACCTGGGATAGTTGTTTTTGCGAAAACCGGAGTCGTTGGGCGGCAGCGACCACAGCATCCTGGGTAGAGGCGAGGGCCGAAACTGAGGAAGGGGAAGCAGTGACAAAAACCGGATTTTGATAAATTGCCTGGGCGATAGTCTGCAGATTGGCGCCGGGAGATTTAGAGGCGACTGCAGCTGTGCCAACCATGATTTTGGCAGCACTCTGAGCATTGGTTTCAGATAATCCAGTATCTGCCAAAAAGCGGGCGACATGAGTTAAGGCCTGGGAATGGTCCGGTGCCTGGGTGATGAGCCGGGCGACGTTTTCCGCCATTCCAGTGCTTGAAATCAGAGGGAAAATCAGGGGCCCGACAGCAGCGGCAGGCACCACAGCCGGAACGTTGGGGATAAAGAGCGGGGCACGCGACAATGCTTCTGTGAGAGCAGTAAAGCTTTTATCCGGCGTATCCGTAGCAGTCTTAATGAGGATACCAGCTGCCCGGGCGGCTTCTTCGCGGGGGAGATTTTTTGCGGATACAATCCGTTCTGTGAGAGTATCCAAAGCTTTTTGGGGAGTCGGGGATTTCAGAATATCCCGG
>LCNU01000008.1 GCA_001001375.1 Candidatus Amesbacteria bacterium GW2011_GWC1_47_15
TGGCAATTGCCGGACAGAAATAAATGGTTGGGTTACATGTTTGGAGGTTTGTACGCCAGATGGTGTATAGGAATGATGTTAAAAAGCGTAAGAGAGAGGTTCGGATAACTGTAAAAGATGAAGTTTGGGCCATAAAGAATTAAAATATGAAGGTGAGACTTTTGGTAGTCGAGGATGAGGAGAATTTACGCGATTCAATAAAAAGAGGCCTGAAAGAGGCGGGATATGCCGTGGACGGAACCGGAGACGGAGAAGAAGGGCTGCACTTGGCGGAAAACGAACCTTATGACTGCATAGTGCTGGATATAATGCTGCCGAATCTGAACGGATTGGATTTATGCAGACGTATCAGGGAAAAAAATATCAGGACACCGGTCCTGATGCTGACTGCCAAGAATTCTATAGAAGACATTACAACCGGTCTGGACAGCGGAGCGGACGATTACCTGACAAAACCTTTTTCATTTGCAGAGTTGAAATCCCGGATAGCGGCGCTGATACGCAGAGGCCAGCCTGAAACCTCAATGATTCTGAAAGTCGCCGACCTGGTAATGGATCCGGTAAAACATACCGTCTACCGGAGAAATAATAAAATAGACCTGACACCAAAGGAGTTTTCCATTTTGGAATACATGCTGCGGCACAAAAACGAGGCTGTAACCAGAACTATGATTATAGAACACATATGGGATATAAATTATGATTCCATGAGCAATGTGGTGGACGTATTTATAGCTACTCTACGGAAAAAAATTGACAAAAACTCAAAAAGCAAACTTATCCTAACCATTCACGGTGTGGGATTTAAAATTTCCGATAAATGACAAAAATATTCAGCCTATTCTGAAAATACCTTAAGAGCGAGTTTTGAATCCATACCCGGAATGATAATCGCAATCACCGATGCAAGCGGGCAAATCCGGGTATCCTCCTCACTATCATCTGAGGATTTAAACACCCTAAGCGACGTGGTAAAAACCCAAAAATCTATTAAAGACCCCTTTTTTTCGAGTAAAAAATTAAGTAATTCAAATTTCCGGTTGGGGGTAATTCCGCTTACGGGTGAAAACACTCAATCCCTGATAATCGTAGGGCACCCGACAGATGTGATCGACCATGCTATGTCTCGCCTTTTGGCAACTCTTTTTGTAGTAACCGGGCTGGTTTGGATCCCGGCAGCAGCCGGCGGGTGGATTGCGGCCAAAAGCGCGCTTAAACCTGTAAAATCCCTTTCCGAAAAAATGAAAAAAATAGACAGCGGGAATTTGAAAGACAGATTGGAAATAAAAGAAACAGGAGACGAAATTGAAGAATTGTCCCACAGTTTTAACTATCTGCTTTCAAGGCTGGAAGAGTCATTTGACAGAGAGAGGCAGTTTATCGCAGACATAGCCCACGAGCTAAAGACTCCGCTGACTATTATCAGATCGTCCATGGAGGTGGTCCTCGGAAAAAACAGGAGCAATAATGATTACAGACAAACCATGGAAGAAACCGTGAGGGTGGTTGACAGATTGTCCGGTGTCGTAAACGACGTATTGGAACTGGCCAGATCAAAAACAGAACAGGACAGTAATCTTTTCAAAACGGCAGATTTGACCTCAGTCGTAAGAGATATAAGCGAGCTGACAGAAAAACTGGCAGTGAGTAAACGGATAAGCGTAAGCCAAAAGATAACATCGGGAGTAACCATACCGGGAGAAAGACAAAAATTGTTCAGAGCGCTGTTTAACCTGGCCGACAACGCTGTGAAATATACCCCAGCGTCAGGCAAAATCGGAATCCGCCTGGAGAAGGAAAAAGACCATGCTCTCTTTGAGATAAGCAACACCGGAAAAGGGATCCAACCTGCTGAACTGCCAAACATTTTCAACAGGTTTTACCAGGGGACAGGAGACAGAGATACTCAAGGATCAGGATTAGGACTGGCTATCTGCAAATCTATAATTGAAGCCCATAAAGGGAAAATAAGTGTATTTAGCCAGCCGGGAAAGACGACTGTTTTTAAAATCCACCTTCCGCTCACCAAACATTCTTAATAAATTCTTAATTAATTTACAGTAAACTAAGCCTTATGCCTTCGTGCCGAGTTTTTATAAAAGGGATGCACTGCAGATCCTGCGAACTGCTGGTCGAAGATGAACTATTGAAGGTAAAGGGTGTGGAAAAAGCCACCGTAAACCATATGAAAGCCAAGGCTGAGCTGCAATACAGCGGGCCTCTGGATAAAAACGGCATAGAACGGGCAGTGAAAAATGCCGGGTATAAACTGGGGGTGGAAAAGACAAGAATATTTTCGAACAATCCGGCAGATTATAAAGACCTGGGGATAGCAGTATTTATCGCCGCAGTGCTGTACCTGGCAGCAAGACAACTTGGAATTTTTAATTTGGGGGGTAACACAGGAAGCAACCCGACAGGACTGGGAGCGGTATTTATCATCGGACTGACGGCCGGTGTATCCACCTGCATGGCACTTGTCGGCGGACTGGTCCTGGGTGCGGCGGCTAATTTTGCCAAAAAACACCCGGACAGCACGGGAATCCAAAAATTCAAACCGCATTTGTTTTTCAATGCAGGAAGAATTGCAGGGTATTTAATTTTCGGAGCGATCATCGGATATCTGGGATCCGTCTTTCAGTTGTCCGTGTCTATCCTGGGACTGTTGACAGCAGCGGCGGGTCTGGCGATGCTGATTTTGGGCGGACAACTGATTGAAATTCTACCTTTTTTGAAAAAAGTGTCGTTTTCCCTGCCGGCCGGTATTGCCAGAAAAATGGGAATTCAACAGCAGGCTGAAACGGAATACAGCCATACAAATTCAGCGGTAATGGGAGCAATGACTTTTTTTCTGCCATGCGGTTTTACCCAGGCGATGCAGCTTTTTGCCATGTCCACCGGGAACCCTATCCAGGGGGCGATGATTATGGGAGTATTTGCATTGGGAACAGCGCCGGGACTACTGGGGGTAGGAGGAATGTCCGCTGCGGTAAAAGGCTACGCCGGGAAGTTGTTTTTTAAAACTGCGGGTGTCGCGGTAATCATGCTCGCCTTTTTTAACCTGGCAAACGGATTGAACCTGCTGGGGATAAATCCTGTCCAGGGATTTTCCCAAAGGGCGGCGGCCAGTTCCACGGATGATCCCAACGTAAAGCTAGTATCCGGGATGCAGGAAGTCAGAATGAATCAATTGGCTAATGGTTATTCGCCAAATAAATTTACGATAAAGAAAGGTATACCCGTCCGCTGGATAATTAACTCCAAAGACAGCAATACCTGTGCATCAAGCATTCTGGCAAGCAAGATCGGGGTAAGAAAAACCCTGACACCAGGTGAAAATATAATAGATTTTCTGCCGGAGGAAGCGGGGACGATCAGATTTACCTGCAGTATGGGAATGTATAGCGGAAGTTTTGAAGTGGTGGGTGACCAGGCTATACCTACACCTGCCGGCACGGGTGAGACCGGCAATACGAAGATATTAAAGGCGGTTTATACAACTTCGGATGATATCGACCCCAACACATTTACGGTAAACGAGGGCGATAAAGCCCGGCTGGAAATTGAAGCCAGAGACAGCGGTTACGGATGTATGGGGAGTGTGACTATTCCGGGACTTTCTGACCAGGTCGAAGTATTTGAGGCGGGAGAAACATTGAAACTTGATTTTACGGCCGATAAACCGGGCAGGTATCCGATCACCTGCGGTATGGGTATACCCAGGGGAGTGATAGAAGTCATATGATTACCACCCTGAATATTTCCGGACTACACTGCCCGGCGTGTGAAAAACTGACGGAAAAAAGGATCTTTGCTATTTCCGGAGTTAAAACCGTGAGGGTAAACTCGAACAACGGAAAAGCCGTGATTGAAGCGGACAGAAATCTCGATGATACAGAAATTAACCAAGTATTAACAGGACTTCCATATCATGCGAAAAATAACTAACAGCGATAAAATTTATGATTTTCAGGTTGACGGTATGCACTGCCAGTCCTGTGAAACGCTGATAACAGAAGAGCTTTCTAGTATAAAGGGTATCAGCAATATATCCGTAGACCATAAAACTGGAAAAGTGAGCCTGAAAATGAACGGGGCTGCAACAGCCGAGCAAATTGCCCAGGCGGTAATTCGGGCAGGGTACAAGGCAAAAATCGATTCCCCGACGGCTGTATCCGCTCCCTACCCCCTGCCCTCTTCACTGGGTATCGAAGGTAGGTTAAAAAAAGACACAAGTGGTGAATATATTTTTAAAGGCAAGTTGACTGTAAACGGGGAAAATGAATTTGAAGACGGCAGTCTGGCTGCGGCCAGCAGAAGAGTATCTCTGGATATTTACGGCATGCATTGCAGTTCCTGCGCAGGCCTAATCGAAAAACAGCTGAAGAAGACCCCGGGAGTGACTACGGCGGGTGTGAATTTCGCTGCTGAAAAAGCCAGCATAGTGTACACAGGAAACAATGAATCAGAATTGATCGCTGCAATAGAAAAATTAGGATACAAGGCCGCTTTTACAATGGCCGAAGATTCGACGGTTCAAACAGCAAGACAGGAATCTGAGATCAGGCGCCAACTGAAAATATTTTTGTTCAGCCTCGTCCTTTCCTCTCCGATGATCTATTTCATGATGATGGACTTTTTTCCCGCGTTATACGCGTCTTCCACACTATTTCCCTTTGTGGGGATTGTTTCGGCAATATTGGCCACTCCGGTACAGTTTATTGCCGGACGCGGGTTTTATAAGGGCACCTGGTCCGCACTGCGGATGAAAACTTTTAATATGGACAGCCTGATTGCCATCGGCACGTCCGTGGCATATTTTTACAGCCTGGTAAACCTGACAGGACATTACCTGAGATACGGAACAATTTTGGGTATCGGAGGAGCTAAAGTCCCGGAATTGTATTTTGAGACTGCAGCTTTTTTGATAACTTTTGTTATCCTGGGTAAATATCTTGAGGCTAAAGCTAAAGGACGCACCTCTGAGGCGATTAAAAAGCTGATGGGACTTTCGGCTAAAACAGCCCGAGTCAAACGCGGTGAATTTACAACCGACATACCTATAGAGGAAGTAGTCAAAAACGACATAGTTATAGTCCGCCCGGGAGAAAAAGTCCCAGTGGACGGGGTAATAATTAAAGGCATGTCCTCCATTGATGAGTCCATGATAACCGGCGAAAGCCTGCCTTTAGAAAAAAACGACGGAGACCATGTGATCGGAGGCACTATTAATAAAACCGGAAGTTTTGAATTTCAGGCAACCCGGGTAGGAGCGGAGACAACCCTCTCCCAGATAATCCGTCTGGTGGAAGAGGCCCAGGGATCCAAGGCCCCGATACAAGCGTTTGCGGATAAAATTTCCGCCAAATTTGTACCAGCTGTAATCATACTGGCACTTGCGACTTTCGGAATATGGTTTTTCCTGTTGGGAGCTTCTTTGGCCTTTTCCCTGATGGCTTTCACTGCAGTTATAGTCATTGCCTGCCCTTGTGCGCTGGGACTGGCTACACCTACAGCTATCATGGTAGGGACGGGAAAGGGAGCGGAAAATGGAATATTGGTCAAAGGCGGTGAACCGCTGGAAGCTGCAGGGAAAATCAAGACAATTATTTTCGACAAGACCGGGACGATCACAAAAGGCAAGCCGGAGGTAACAGACATAGTCCCGGTAAGCGACCAGGTAAATTATAACCGTCTTTTGCAGATAGCAGCCAGTATGGAGAAACAGTCCGAACACCCTCTGGCTGAGGCAATTTATATGCACGCACAGTCATTGAACTCAAACTTGCTGACTGTAGATGGTTTTGAAGCTATTCCCGGACACGGAGTAAGGGGAACTATAGACGGAGAAACATATTATTTCGGAAACACCCGTCTGGCCTCGCGAATAGCCGAAACCGGCCAATACGAATGGCAAATCCGACAACTGGAGGAGCAGGGCAAGACTGTAATGCTTTTGACTGACCAGAAACAAATTTTGGGATTGATCGGAGTGGCTGATACGGTCAAAGAGACTTCCAAAGAGGCTATAGAGAAACTGCAAAAACGGGGAATTGAAGTGTGGATGATAACCGGAGATAACGAGAGAACAGCCCGGGCTATAGCCGGACAGGTCGGGATTAGCAACGTGATGGCCAACGTCCTTCCTCAGGATAAGGCAAATGAAGTAAAAAGGCTGCAGAGTGCCGGAAAACGTGTAGCCATGGTCGGCGATGGTATAAACGACGCGCCTGCGCTGGCTCAAGCAGACCTGGGAATAGCCATGGGGTCCGGGACTGACGCGGCTATGGAAACAGGCGGAATTGTAATTATGAAAAGCGACCTGAGGGACGTACCGGCGGCGTTTGACCTGTCTGCTGAAACGATGAACAAAATAAAACAGAACATGTTTTTTGCCCTGTTTTACAATGTCATGGGTATCCCGGTCGCCGCCCGGATGTTTGCCTTTGCGGGGCTGGTACTCAAGCCGGAACTGGCCGGTTTGGCTATGGCCTTAAGCTCGATTTCGGTAGTGGGAAATTCGCTGCTTCTGCGCGGCTTCCGGCCGGGAAGAAAGAATTATATTTCTTCGCTAGCACCGGTCGTAATGGTTATCATTTTTACCATAATATTTTTAACTTTTGCCCGCTTCAGTTCCGGTATGGCTGAAGCAGCGGATATGACAATTGAGGCAAACAACGAAATGCAGCCGGAAAACCCTCAGGTATTTATGCTGAGCGCACCAGACGGAATAGACAAAAAATTCATCCGGGTGGAAGGAGCATTACCGGAAAATCTGAAAGGCGAAATCCCTTCGGACGGGTTTGCCCCCGTGTATATCGGAAATAAAAAATATCTGCCGGTATATCTGGGGGCCAAAGAGGCCAAAGTAATGATGGAGGAAAATATATTCGAAAAAGAAGGCGATCTGATCCCCCAATTTTTCGGCAACGATTTGATAGTCTCAATGATCCTGCCGGAAACCGGCACTGGATTGGACGAGTACCATATCGTGGGAGAAGAGTTTAGAAAACCTGAATAAGATGAAATTATGGTTTTAAAGTATAAACCCCGGAAATGGGAATATTTTGTACTTAATTTCAGTTTTTATCTGAAGAATAAGTTTTTTTGGCTGGGGTTATTAACGATCAATCTTTACGCCAGCTATTTATTCCGGGAGCAGTTACCATCGGGTGTTTTTGATACAGCGGTAGTATTTATCGGTTCCCTATTATATTTTACGGCCATAACATTTGTATTTTTGGCGGTATTCATGGCGGTGAAAATTTATAATTTCGGGACTGCCTTTAATGAAACCCATGAGTTCCGGCTGGATAATTACGGGGTAACATTAATAAGCCAAAATATAACCACCTCTATAAATTGGAATGGGTTTAAAAGGATTTATGAAACACGCAGTGCCTATTGGTTTCAGATCCAAAACAATTTGGGGCCGCAATTGTATATTCCAAAGCGGCTTTTTAATCAGGTAGCGAGAGAACACATAAAAAAAATAATCCAGGAAAATACGGATTTTAAATTGTGACCCCGGAGGGAATCGAACCCTCGATTTCCTGGATGAAAGCCAGGCGTCCTAGGCCGCTAGACGACGGGGCCAAACTATCTTATTTTACCGTATTTAATGTTTAGGAAAAAGCCCTCAACCTGTGCATACTGTCTACTGCCTGCTGTAAATCTTCTTGTTCCATGACTACCACTCCGGGCCATTGCGACAACACATCAACCAACTCCTTCCAAATACCAACTCCCAATGCACAGGCACAATCCCGGTATGGCCGATTCCATGAAGTCCGGTCTTCTATATGGATTATGTCCTTGTCCGGCCTTAAAGAACCTATGGTTTTAAGCACAAAATCAATAAGTTTTTTTTGACCTACCTTGTTTACAGGATATACGGACCTGCCATAATCATATGCGAAAAATGCACCATCCAGCCTCGATTGTTTAATAGTATCTTCAATGTGGCTAGGATCATGTTTTCCTGTAACTGAGTTTTCCCACCCCATAACTGCCCCTTTAATATCGGGGAGAGTTTTTGCAGGAAGATGGTGAATCAGCATTTTTGTTCCGGGGTGCTTCCCGGTAATGCTTATTGCGGCGGTTAAATCCTCCAGTGTCATTACATTTGGTAAGTGAACTATCAGTCCTAACCTGGCAACAGATAGATTTTTCAGCGCCTCAATTATATAAGCGGTCTCCTGATATCTAATATCCAAATACAACTGCGCTCCGTCAAATCCAAAGTCTTTTGCGGCCTTTATTGTTTCCAGACCGTCAAAACCAGGAGACAAAGCTGAACTTGCTAAATAAACTTCAGACACGGTTAAATTATACCATCGTAGACCTATAATTATGGTCTGGTTTGTATTACTGCTAATTATCGACCTATTGGTATCTCTATTCGCATACGGGAAAATAATTAATAACAAAAATTATTACGGCCTGACCCCTTGGCTGAAACAGCTTTCGGGTCTAAACAAAAACCCTCCTGAAAGACAAAAAACCTGCACAGGATTTTCGGCGGTGAAGCGGAATGGTTTGTTTACCAAGTGATCTGGCAGTGCGTATTGGTAATTTCTCTTGTAACCTCTATTATTCTGGAGAAACGTATTTAGCTTCAAAAGTATGGATTGACGTCCCAGATAAGGGTATAATTTGGATGTGAGGGGCGGTAGCTCAATGGTAGAGCACCAGCCTTTTAAGCTGTGGGTTCTGGGTTCGAGTCCCAGCCGCCTCACCCTTCGACAACCTCAGGGTTTGACTCATAATCTCAAGCAAAGATTAAAATCCCACCAAAATAAAGAAAACACAGGAACTAAAGAGTTTTCTGATCTCATGATGGTTTATCATGAAGAATTTCAAACACGGAAACAAGCAGCGAACCGTCCCAGCCACCTCACCAAGAACGTTATGTATATTGCTGTGAATATTATGCATGAGAGTAGGACAATCGGTGAGTTTACTGCTTCCTCAATAGCTGCCGAGGTTGGTAAAAGCATCACAGATCAAAAGGAGGGTTTTTAATGTCACGAAGAACGGAAGTTGAGATACGGCCAAAAACAGTTCAAATCTCATTTGGAACTATTTTTACTGTTCGATCTTTTGGTAAAGAGACAAACAGAGAGGATTGTATTATTGACATTGGCGAAGACAACTATTTTTATGCAGGGCAGTTGACCAAATCAAAGAGAGGTAAACCTAAACTTGTGCATACGGCAACCGGCAGCCCTGAAGTGTTTGGAAGGCTGGTTGGCCTAATGTCAACGGAAGATGTTATTGAGGCATTTCGAGAAGGCGCAAGAGATGGATGGATATTTACAGATGTGATGGAAGGTTATGTCAGGCAATCGGCGCAAAAAGGTTCTAGGATGTTGTTATTAAACAGGGATTAAGACGTCGTTACTCCATTTCTTTTAGTAGAGAGGCGAATAATAATAAATGCCGGTAGTATTGTTCGTTTATTTGGTTATTAAGATTAGACCTGAGGGATCAAAGGGTAATAGCTTTGCTGTAGCTTTTAATATCTTCAAACCGGCTTAATTCCTGTAAGTCTGAAGGATCGATTATTTTGCCGCTTTTAAACTTATTATTTTTATCGTACGCATAGACGTCTCTTTGATATATTGTTTTACTTTTTTCGGTGCCTTCTTCTATTGATTTCGCTGAAAGTAGAATCGAAAATGTCTCCGGATCTGCGGAATTTATAACTTTCCCCCTGATATAAACTTTGTATTTGTCTTTGGCATAGTCGGAAGGTGTACCGTTCTTCCCGCCAAATATTTGAAATGATCTTAAATCCGCACCCTCAAGTTTTTTGAAGCTTTTGGAAAAGCAGATGTCCAGACAACCGGTAGTGCTATTGTAATAAACGCCATCCAAACCCCGGTAATAAAAAGTATTTCCGGCCAGGGGTCTGTGAATGACCTTTTCGTTTATGTAGTTATATGCAAACAAAGGGGAAAACAATACAACCCCAAAAACTCCCGGAGCCAAAAACATTGTCAGAATTATAAAAACAACAAAAGCGACCGGGAGAAAAATCAGCCATTTGATACGGGTGATTTTAAATGGAAGCATGATTCATTTTTGCATTAATCTTATCAATTATTGAAATTAATAATGCTGTCTTAATCTGAAGTATAATCCATTGTTAATGGCCAAGGAAAATTTTCTTAATCTATATTTAGGAAGAATAAGAAGAAGGGCAACAATTAACCTAAAGGCGGAAAAAGAGGGAATCGGATCGGCAGGAGACATATTGAACCGCTTGTTTGAGATGAATGCTGAAGCTGAAGGTAGGAAACCTGATATTCGTAAGATAAATAGACAAAAAAGACTTGACAGGCAAGCGGCATTATTGAAAAAGATAATGGAAAATCCCCGCTTGAATTAGAAGGATAGAATATACTGGCTTGAATGCTGATCGATGAAGTAGAAATAACAATCAAGGCAGGGCATGGCGGACCGGGGATGTCTTCATTTGGCGGACACGGCCCGGACGGAGGCAACGGAGGAAAGGGGGGGGATGTGTATATTTCCGTCACATCCGACCTGAGGGCACTTAACCAATTTTCGGCGGAAAAAAATATCTCTGCTGAAAACGGAAAGGCGGGCGGCAAAAATAGGGCTGACGGCAAAAACGGAAGAGATACGGAATTGGAATTGCCTCTGGGAAGCGTACTTGCAGATAAAGCATCCAGAGAAGAAATAGAACTTACGGACCTGCAGACTAAAATCCTGATCTGCAAAGGAGGACTGGGGGGGAAAGGAAACTGGGAATTTAAATCCGGGAAAAAACGCTCCCCTACTTATGCACAGCCAGGCCTGACAGGTGAGAATAAAAAATTTAATATCGTACTTAAATACCTGGCTGATTTCGGACTGATCGGCTTGCCCAATGCCGGGAAAAGCAGCCTCTTAAACCAGCTAACGAACGCGCGGGCAGAAGTGGGGGCATACCCATTTACCACGTTGGAGGCGAATCTCGGTGTGTTGGAGGGAAAAATTATCGCCGATATCCCCGGTTTGATCGCCGGTGCATCCGCCGGGAAAGGGCTGGGGATAAAATTTCTTAAACATATTGAAAAAGTAAAACTACTGCTGCATTGCATAGCTGCTGATTCGGAAAATATCGAGAATGATTATCACACCATCAATAAGGAACTGGCTTCTTTCAGTCCCGACCTGGCGAGCAAACCACAGGCGATTCTGCTGACAAAGACAGATCTTCTGAATCCCGAGCAGACCGCTTCCCAGAAAAAACTGCTGGAACAGTTTAATCATCCGATACACGAAGTCTCAATTTATATGCCGGAAAGCATTAAGTTACTTAAGAAATATATTTTGGAAAGAGAATTTTAATACTTCTTTCAGAGAACCAGTTGCTACTTTGCGCACCGAAGGATTAAAATCTTGGTATGTCTGAACTACCTGCACTGAACCAACTGCAAATGCAGAAAGCTCTCGAGCTGGTTTTACGGACAGATATCGAAACATGCCGGGTAGTGGTAGAACATGTAAAGAACGTGCATTATCTGGCTCCCGAACCGGGAAAAGGAATCTTTAACCCGACACATCTTTTTATGGTGAAGCTTCTAGCACATCACCTGGCAAGACATGCAGACTGACGTTTATGGGAGATAGATTAAGAGTCGGTTCAATAATTCCTGTTGAAATTGAGGGAGCTGCTGATATGGTAACAGGTGTTGTTACCAAGGTCAGGGAAAAAACGATAGAAGGTTTCTGGCTGGCGAAAGATATTAACGGGAAGGCAGATTTCGGACCGTTGGGAACCACGAATATTGATCAGTTACCCGCTGAAGAAGGTTATATGAGCATGGAGGATTTAGGAATTAAAATCGCTAATATTATCGGTATTACTGATGCCGAAGGCATGAAAAGTTTGATCGCAGAATTTGAAAGGTCATAAAAAAAGTATTGAAAAGTAATTTAGACGCTGTTTTTGGTTTTTTGCCCTAACAATTTATTCAGATCTTTTGCGGCATCGTTATCCATAAACTGGGACCACCACCATTCGTTGGGGTGGCTGTCTTTTAAAGACAGCGCCAGTTTTTTGGCCGAGGCGGTAAACATGCCGGGAACACGATCATTGAAATCCGAATCGAACCACATCTTTGCAAGCTTGTTCCCCTGCCAATAAAGCACCCATTCCGTATATATCTGCTGAAGACTGTCTGCATCTTTCACACAGCGGGAAACGGGGGTAACCCTGGCTTCGTATTCTTCTATAAGTTTCCCCAGATCCGACCCGAAGTCTAAACCTGAAAACTGATCTTTGACCGCACGAGTATCGTCCTGGGTAACGTAATGCTTTTCGATGAAATTTGCGTCACCGGAACGGGCTTCCGCCAGGTCGTGAAATACGGCCATGGTAACGGCTTTTTGAGCATCCGCATCCGAAAAACTCTCCATGCGACAAAGGCAATAAGCGATAACTGCGGTCTGGTGGCTATGCGAAGCTACATTATCGTAGGAGGATCCTAATTGTTTCAGAGACCGCCTGATATTGAAGAGCATTCCGGACTGCTGGATGAGGTAAAGAACTTTTTTCATCTTCGAAGGTATAATTATATTATGCATGCAGACATAAAGCAGATACAAGCCGAAATTTCGCGAGCCGCGGAAAAAACCGGGATCCATGCCGGGAAAATATATGATTTTTTGTATTACCTGAAAGACGGACCTATCGAAAACAACCTGCTTTTGGCCAAGACAGGTATTGCGAAAAATGCATTGAACTTATTAAAATCAGAATTAGCCGGGTGGCTATCGCCGGCCGGGGCAAAAACCGGACTTGGAGTAAAAGGGAAGGAAGTACTTGCGACAGCTGAAATTAAAACCGCCACTGAAAACATGCATGATTTCCTTAAAGAGACGGAAAGCTACAAAAACGCCATTGCCTTGCTTTTGAAGTACAAAAATTTACGGGTAACTCCCAAAAGGGAATATGATCAGTTTAACGCCACGCCAGAGTCGACAGCCCTGCGATGTGCCCTCCTGGAGTTTGTGGGAGATATACAGGGAAAAAGATTGCTGTTCTTGGGCGACGACGACTTTACCAGCGTGAGCCTGGCGGTGACTCATAGTCCGGGACGGATACAGGTACTGGATATCGACGAAGATATTATGAAAAACCTAAGTAAAATTGCCAAAGAGGAAACACTACAAATATCGGCGGAAAGATATGACGCCAGAAACACACTGCCTAAAAGATATGTCGGATCTTTTGATACTGTATTTACGGACCCGCCATATACAACAGCCGGCATTTCCCTGTTTTTGTCCCGGGCAGTGGACGCGCTCGACCGGAGCAATAAATCTGCCAGAATATATCTGTGCTACGGAAACAGCGACTTGGCCAAAGAAAGATTTTTGCCTATATATGAAGCGATTATCCGGTCCGGGCTGATGCTGCGCTGGGTATTTGACAAATTTAACCGCTATAGCGGAGCTGAGGCAATAGGAAGTGCGAGTACGTTATTTATCTGTGAGACCACCCCGAAAACAAAACCGTTAATCAAAGGAGAATATGCAGAAAACATCTTCACTGCCTGATAAGCCGTTTACCCAACATTTTGTAATCTGGGTATATAAACCCAAGGTCATGCCCAAAACTGAAACGGAAGTTGTTTATTTGCTTTCTGAACTATGCAGACGATTAAACCTGACCCTGATAAGCACGGTGGTTAATTTGTTTTCACCGCACGGAATAACGGCTGCGGCAATACTTTCCCAGTCCCACTTGGTAATTCATACTTGGCCGGAGCGGGAATACCTGCGAGTGGATCTGGTAATATGCGTGAATCAGGAACACGACACAGTAGAACGAGAACTGAGTATAATATTTGAGCCGGAGATGATTATGGTAACCGCCTAAATTATTGACAATTCATTTTACTTTTGACGTTTTGATTTATGGCGAGACTTGTGAGGCATGTTAATCCAACAATACAGCATCCACGGTTTCTCCGGGAAAGATATCTTCTTTAAACGCAAAAGGGATTTCGATAAAGAATTTGGCTGACGTTGACTTGGAATAAGAACCTGGAATATGAGGCATGGAGGAAGCAGGAATTTCCCGGGTGGGGGAAGTAAAGCGGAGAGTGAATTTACGGGAAGCGGTGAAAGAACTCAGTTTGTCCTGGGTGATTTCCAGACGAACAGAGTAGGATGAATAGTCCAGAACCTGAAAGGGATTGGATGCGGGGGTAACATTCAGACCGGGATAATTACCACCGTTATCCACCACAATTCCCTCAACGGGTGAAATGAGATCTGCCTGATCCAGATGAAATTTTGCCAGTTCAACATCTTTTACCGATGCATTTAAACGGGCCTGTCGTGCGGTCTTCAAGTATTTTACGATATCGTTAAAAGGCCCGGGGTGCTCAAGATTGAATATCTCAAACTCTGCCCGCTGACGCTCGTAATCTGACAGCTGGCGGTCCAGCTCCGTCTGCAGGACTTTGCGGTCCAGGGAAGCCAAAGGCTGACCTTTTTTGACTGAGTCACCTGATTTTTTGGTTAAGGAAGCGATTCGGCCGGAGAACGCGAAACGGACGTCTACTGTCCGAGCATGAACAACACCGGGAAATGTTTCGGCCACCGGAAACAGGATAATTGTTTTTAAAAAACGAATCAAGTCCTATCCGATGTTTGACCGGCTGTGATTAAATAACTTGATGTCTGAAATCGAAAAAGCAGTTATAGTACTCATTGAAGACGACGCAGAGAATGCGCGGAAAATCCGGGATATATTGCATCAAGGCGGTCATGCAATAATTGAAGAACTATGCTGGGTGGCGACTGCTATGAATGCAGTGGATACCTTTGAAGAGTTAGGGGTTAACGTTGTACTTTTGGATAGAGATATATTTGGAGGAAATATAGTTGATGCCGGTTTTATCAGCAGAACAAGAGAATTTGCCCCGGGTGTGAGAATTATAGGAACAGCGGCAGATCCAATTGAAGAAGTAGATGTTGATTTGACAAAAAAAGGTATAGAAAAACTGAACGAAGTTATTACGATCCTGCTTGATAAAAAGGGCTGAAATAAGTCATTATTTAATTAATAGTGATAAAATATTACTATGGTCAAAAAAGAAGGTGTAAATGTAGTAATTGTAGAAGACGATCGAGATTACTGTGCGTTGTTGAGAGCTATGTTGAAATATGGCGGCCACCGTGTAGTGGAGGAATTAACCTGGGTGGCGACTGCGATGAACGCTGTAAATGAGTTCAGAAAACAGCGAGTCAATGTGATTACTCTGGACCAAGATTTGTTTGGAGGAGATGTGGTAAGGGCGGGTTTTATAAAAGCAGTCAGGAAGCAGGTCCCAGATGTAAAAATTATCGGTATGTCAGGATGTGAAATTATGGGCGGCGAGGTGGACACAGATCTCACGAAAACTGGGTTATGCATTTTGAACACCACGATTGCAAGGCTAATCAGTAAGTCCAAGCAATAATCAATTGCGATCCATTTCGTAGAGGGCGACGATGAAGAGGGATTCGGACCAGCCAAGGGGAGTGTTTTCGTTGTATTCCGGAGAATTGGAAAAATACAATTCGGGTAAACCTTCCGGTGTATCCTCCGTGATAAGATTTTTTAACAACTCCCGGGCCTTGGCCTTGCCCCCCATTTTTTCATAGATTATCGCCAACCATGAAAGGCCGAATGTCCATTCCGCTTCTTCGCTGACACCGTCAGGGTTTTTATTGTAGTATTTGTCTCCTTTATAGCGAATGACCCCCCTTTCCCTTAAGAGATGGTATTCGACATTTTCCAGAATTTCATCCCGTTGATCCCGGTTGACGATATCGTATGGCCAGATGAGGGAGAGCAGTGAGAGATCCACAAATTTACGCTCGGATTCGCGGGGCAGAAGGCGGGAGAGAGATTCCATCCCGGCCGTAGTCAGTTCTTCAGGTACAAAGATATGGGGCAATCGGGAAACAGACCGTAGGCCGGCCGTACAGGCGCCCACAGATGAAGCATGAAGCTCCTCGTCCTCCTCCCACATACCTGAATCCCTATCCTGCCAGTATTCGATGGAATCGAGGTAACGAATTAGTTTGTTTACAATTCGGAAATGTTGGGGAGATGATAACAGGCAACCAGGACGGCGGGTTTCCAACTCTCCCACCCGGAAAAGGATACAGCCGACTGCGTCGTTTTGTTTGTTTCCCCAGGATTCCCAGAACTCATTAAAGGTTTCGGGGTGGAAACGGGCATGGATATACTGGAAAGCGGCTGAAGGCTTATTGGCGATAGCCCAGTCGATTTTGGGTTCGTGAAGCAGAAGAACCTGAAGCAGAGCTTTATAGGTCTTTTCAACAGTCGGCCAATCCCCCAGAACTTCAAAAGCGATAGTCTCATAAAAATTATCCCGCAGCCAGGATTTGTCATAGCCGGTTGGACTGTCTTTTTTTGAAGCGGAAAAAAGGCCGGATGGATACTGCAGGGCTTGAAGTATACCCAAATGGCGGTCTATTAACTGCTGATAAGTCAACCGGGCCATAAATTTATTTTATCCCCTTTTAATATTAATTTGTATTTTGTAAAAAATATTTGTATTATGTCGTGAATGGAAACAGTCAGAAAAGAAACTCAATTACCAGAGGATTATCTGTTGCGTTTAAAAGTCCACGAAAAATTTGATGCAAGGGACGGGATTTGTCCGAACGGCGGATGTTTTTGGACTCTTAAAGGGATTTTTCCTCAAGCTCTTTGCCGAATGCACTACTTAGACAATTCAGCCCACGGGAAATGCCTGAAAAGTGTGATTGATCGCAATCTTCCAATCGCCGGATAGGTAAACGTATTATTTAAACGCGTCGATAATTGCCCGGGGTATACTTTTGATTATAGTTCCGGTCCCGGTATTTTTCTTTCATACGAGGATTATAGCAATATTTCGTCCACGTAGCACCACATCCAGGATTCTCCCGGTTCGAATGAACGCATAACCGGGTGCCTCGCAACCTTGAAATGCTTTGTCGCGTGCTTGTTTTTTGAATTGTCGCAGCAGCCGACATGACCGCATGTAAGACAGAGTCGCAAGTGGACCCAGTTGTCCCCTATTTTCAAGCAGTCCTCGCAACCCTCGGCAGAAGGAGTAACCTGTTTAATTTGATCCAGATGGGTACATACAGCAGCAGGCATAACTGAAAAAATTATACTATTGGGGTAAACTAGCGGATACATGAAACCGGAAGAATTTGAGGAAATCGTGGCGCAGGCGCTGGACGGATTGCCGGAGGAATTTGCCAAAGCACTGGAAAATGTCGCTGTAACCGTAGAGGAATGGCCGACACCTCAGGATTTGAGAAGCGTCGGTATCAGCCACGGAACTCTTTTTGGGCTGTACCGGGGAGTACCAAAACCTGCCCGGGCCGGAATACCCCCAGTGGTTCCAGATAAGATCGTAATTTTTTCCGGGCCGATATTGGCATTTTCCTCTGATCCGAATGCGGCAAGAGAGCAGATCAGAAAAACCGTGCTGCACGAAATCGGACACTATTTCGGAATGAGCGAAGAAGAGATAAGGAGATCAGGAAATTAGGATCAATTACGGATAAGAAATGGCATGGGGATGGGTAGAAAAAAGTGGGTGGCCAGGCCTGACGGAATCGCCGTTTAAGGGGAAGTGGGTGTAGTGAAGATGTAGAAAGCCGGCCGGGAGTCCGGATAAAAAAGTGTCTGCAAATAACCTTCATGGACTGCTTTTTCAAACAGGAGTGCGTCCGCAATAACCAAATTTTTGCCTTTTAGCCTTGAAAAATCCATTTTCAGCCAATCACGGGTACCGGGTGGAAGAATATAAATGTTACCCATGCGCAGTCCATCCAAACCGGGCATAATTTCCTCGCTTTGTAATGGGTGGGACTGCTGAAACCGGCGGGGATCCGGCCGGGCTTCAAACATATAGGCCATAAGTGCTGTCTGGTCGTACATGTCCAGAAATATCCGGTCATATGACTGAGAATTGTCCAGCGCATAACGGACAGCCTGGGAATATCCGAAATTGAAAGACCTGAAACTTTCGGAGCGATAAGAGGTGAAATAGTAGAAAGAGAACAAGAATAAAGAGACAAAGAAAAGTGAAAGATAGGACACAATTAGGATTTTCGAAAATATTAATCGACGCAGGCCAAGGGCGATAACAATGGAAACAACGGGTAGCAGAAATATCAGGCGCAGGGAATGGGTGCCGCCGTCCCGCGTGATGACGGAAGACAAAGGAGCAAGCAATAATAAGCAAACGATCAAGCGGGAATGCGGACGGGTAACGTAGGTTAGCGAGAACAGGGCAAACAGGCCAAATAAGAAGGGGGCAAGGTCTATCAGGTGGAACTGGGCATATGCAGTTTCTGAAGGAGAATGACGAGGTTGAGGATCGCCCCTGACAAAAAGAAATTCGGTAGAAAGCGATGAGACATAGTTATTTAAAACAGCGGAACCCCAGAATGTTAATTTGTTGTAGACTAAGCGGGCCTGAAGGCTGGGGGACATACCAATGGAGCGTTTGAAGCCTGCAGCCAAGTCTACCAGCTGGCGCTTGGAATCCACTTCTGCAGAGGTAACAGGGTCGGTGAATACCAATAGTTCCCTCAGGCGCATGGATGCAGGACCGAAGGTTGAAGAATAAAGAATCGGAAAGGATAACAAGAATACAAGAATTAACGAATTAAAGATATAATGCCGAGGGAGCAAAATGATTTGGCGAAAATAAATAATAAACAGGAGCAAGAGAGTGAGGGGGACGAAAAGTTTGGCAGGACTGTATGTCCAGAAAGACAGGCCAAAACCCAAAGCAGATATAATAAACCACCGGGGGCGGTAAAAGCCGCGGTAAAAAGCCGCCAACCCGAGAAGATACAAAGCTAAAAGGGTGGTAGTCTCGAACGCGATCCGACTCAGGTGTAAATGCCAGGGAGACAGAGCCATCACCGCCGCAGGCAGCCAGGAGTATTTACCCAGCCTAAGCAACAACACGGACAAAACATATAACACAGCTATACCGATAAGTCCCATCAAGGCTGAAGTAAGCCGAACAGAAAATGGGTTGAGGCCGAAGAGCTCCACCAAGGGAACTGTCAGGTATATATAAAGCGGAGTCCGGTAATCGGCAAAGGAATGCACATGAACGGGAATGGGGTTGTTGAAATAATCCTTTCCGGTTTTTAGTAAAGAATAAGCCTGATAACCCACATCCATTTCATCCCAATACAGAGCTGAAGGATGGGAGGGAAAGTAAAAAAAACGAAGAAAAAGCGAGAGGGCTACAAGGAAAGCCAGGGCAGCCTTCATGAAGTTGCCTGGGTAATTTGGGCGACTTTGCGGGCAGACTGGGAGCGGACGTAATGCAGTTTGGCCCGGCGGACAGAACCAGATTTTTTGACCTCAATTTTGGAAATCCAGGGTGAAAAAACCGGAAGAATACGTTCCACCCCGATACCACCAGCAGCCATCTTTCTGACCGTAAAGGTTTGGTTCTCTCCCCTACCCCGGATACCGATCACAAGACCTTCGAAAATCTGGATACGCTCCTTACCGCCCTCCAGAATCCGCAAATGCAAGCGGATGAGATCTCCGACATGGAACTCGGTTTCTTTAATAGTAATTCTATTGGCCATATATTAAGGGCTATAACGTCAATTTTAGCTCAGGAGGGGTTTTTTAACAAGGCATCGATCTTATTTTTTAATTGTTCTGACCAATCCAGGCCGTAGGGCAGAGGAAGGATTTTGGAAGATCCATTGCGGTAAAAGACCAACTGAACAGGCTTATCCCCTTTATTTTCCTGAAGAAGCTGATTAAGAGCGACCAGGCGGGCGGAAGGGAATGAGGAAGGGATTTCTATAGTGACTACAGAAGTATTGATTGAATTGCCGTTGCCGTTGTTTGTTTGAGGAAGGGCCGTGTCAGGACCTGTAAATGCTACTGCTGATTCCACTACCAAACTCAAATCGCGGCTTGTATCCGGGTTTTCGTCGTCCGATTCCGACGAGCCGCGAACTTCAAGACGACCGGAAACCAAAACAACGGTGTCCGTCTGCCATACATCTGAAGTTGCCGCGAATATTTTGGGGAAAACTACAACTTCTACATAACGGCCTAAATCTGTAATCCTGGCAAAACACATCTGCTGGTTTGAGGTCCTGGTGACAACATTACGGCAGGATTCAATTATTCCTCCGGTGATGACGGACTGTCCTGAATGGGCTTCGAGATAAAGATTTGAGATAGAGACTGAAATTTTGGACTTTAACAAATCTAATTTTTCCGCATGGGGGTGTTCCGTAAGATAGAAACCCAATAGTTCTTTTTCCAGGGTAAGCTTCTGCTGTTTTTCAAACTCCGGAATATCGGGAAAATTGTCCGAGGGGTCCGACTTTTCGTCCGATCCGAAGAGGCTCCCCTGACCCATACTTTTGAGCTTGCTTAAAGTTGTCCCCATTTCCCGGATCTTATCCAGAGCAGCCAGCATGGCAGAACGCTTACCGAATGAATCCAGCCCACCTGCCTTAATGAGACTTTCGAGCACTTTACGGTTTACTTTCTGGCTGTCCACACGGAGAATAAAATCTGTAAGCGACAGAAACTGTCCCTTGGCCCGGGCCTCAAGAATGAGTTTTATGGCTATATCACCCACATTTTTGATAGCAGACAGACCAAATCGGATCGCCCGGCCGTCCAATGATTTAACGTGGAGCTCTATCGTAAACCCGAAATCTGAACTATTGATATCCGGAGGCAAAACCTTGATTTTCATACGGCGGCATTCTTCGATAGCTTCCACTACCTTTTCGGTATTACCCGACTCCGCCGATAGTAGGGCAGTCATGTATTCCACCGGATAGTGGGCTTTGAGGTATGCAGACTGATATGACACAAGTCCGTAAGAAGCGGCATGGGCTTTGTTGAAACCGTAACCCTGAAAGGGTACAAAAAGTTCCCATAATTTTTCCGCTTCAGCTGCGGTCATGCCCGAGTGTTTGACACAGCCGGCAACAAATATTTCATGCTGCTGGGCCATTTCCTTGGGCTTTTTTTTACCTATAGCGCCTCTGAGCGCATCTACTGAACCCCAATCGTAACCTGCCATTTCCAGAGCTGTAAACAGGACGTCTTCCTGATATACCAAAATCCCAAATGATTTATCCAGAAACTTCTCCATTTTGGGATGCATATAAGTCACGGGAGAACGGCGGTTTTTGCGGGCGATGTATTCGGGAATGTTTGCCATGGGACCGGGACGGAACAAGGCAATCATAACCATGATATCTTCTATACGCGTTGGTTTGAGCTCACGCAGCCACTTGGTCATACCGGATCCACCAAGCTGAAATACTCCCATAGTTTCACCTCGAGACAACATACTGAACGTCTTTTTATCATCCAGGGGAAGATACCCGAGATCTATCCGGGTGGCTCGTGTCTTTTCCACAATATCCCTTGCAGCGCCGAGAATTGATAAGTTGCGAATACCCAGAATATCGAATTTGACCAGACCGACGTCTTCGCAAGCGTGCATTTCATACTGGGTAATCAATTTACTGCCGTTTGGTTCCAATTGCAGTGGGGTGTAATCCGTCATAGCTGTGGGGGAAACAACCAACCCCGCTGCATGGACAGATGAGTGCCGGGCATTTCCTTCGATCTGACGGGCCAGATCTATAAGCTGACGGGCGGCCGGATCCGAGTCGTAGAGGATCTTGAGTTCGGGACTTATCTCCAGTGCGTGTTCCAAAGTCATGGGAAAACCCTGGGAACCCATAGGTACCAGCTTGGCAATTTTATCCGGAAAAGAGTAAGGATGGCCCAGGACACGACCTACATCACGTACAGCCGCCCGAGCCAGCATGCGGCCGAAGGTACAAATCTGAGCGACTTTGTCTGCACCGTATTTTTCGACGATATTTGCAATCAATTCTTCGCGCCTGTCGTCTGCAATATCCAGATCGATATCCGGCGGTTTGGGACGATAAGGATTAAGGAACCGTTCAAAAGGCAGTCCGTATTTGACCGGGTCAACCGTCGTGATACCGAGTACATATGAGACCAGCGAACCGGCCGCAGAACCCCGGGTATTTGTAATTATTCCCAATTCGGTACACCAGTTGACCATGTCCGCCATCATTAAAAAGTACGGAGCATAACCTTTGGTGATAATAACTTCAAGTTCAAATTCCAGACGCCGATTTAGTTCCTCTGAAGCGCCGGGAATTTTTTCCTGAAGGCGGGACAGGGACAGACGTCGCAGATGATCCGGGGCGGAGACATTTTCCGGAAGATCAATATTAGGAAAATGCCATTGTCCCAGCTCAATTGCCAGATCCACCTTTTCGGCGACCTGCAGCGTGTTTTCCAAAGCATCCGGTACATCGGTAAATATATCCGCCATTTCGGCACCGGAACGCAAATGAAAAGTGGGAGTATCTACATAGCGCATCCTTTCGATATCCGAGACGTTTTTCCCTGTGGAAACGCAAACCAATACATCCTGGGCAACAGCATCCATCTGCTGAAGATAATGGGAATCATTGGTAGCCACCAGTTTGATACCCAAACGGCGACTGAGACTGATAATTCCTTTTACCCAGGCATCTTCCGTTTGCTGCATCCTGGTTAACTGATCTTTTATTTTTGAGTCTGAAGCGGAACCGACGTAATCGGAAAACTGATGACGCTGGATTTCCAGATAGTAATCGTCACCGAAGACCTCCTGATACCATTGGACTGCAGGAACTGCCTTTTCCACTCCACCGGAGACAATAATCTGGGCAATTTCTCCCTTGGGGCAAGCGGAAAGACAAATAAGCCCTTCACTATGAAGGGCCAAGGTATTCTTATCAAAACGCGGGCGGTAATAAAATCCTTCAAGGTGAGCTATCGTGGAAAGCTTCATCAGGTTGCGGTATCCTGTGTGGTTTTTGGCAATCAGGACCAAGTGATAGTTTTCCTTATCTGCTCTGCTTTCTTTATTTCTGAGATCGCCGGTTACCATATACCCCTCCATTCCGATAAGCGGTTTTATCTTTTCCTTTTTGCATTCCTTATAAAATTCAATCGCACCATAGATTACTCCATGATCCGTAAGCGCTACAGACCGCATATCCATATTTTTGGCAGTGGTTACGAGATTAACCGGACTATGATCTCTGGAGATTTTAGACAGACCGTCCAACAGTGAATATTCGGAATGGCAGTGAAGATGAATAAACCCGGGCATATTTTGTCCTTTGTTGACAGCGGACCAGCCGCAGTTTCCGTAACTCATTTAATTTACTCATTTGCCAAGCATTTTTCAACCGCAGTTTACTCAACTCTTACTGAGCTCTTGGGAAACCAATGCAGAATGAGTAATTACATAAGAGAAAATAATGAGCGATATTTAATCTGAACCATATATCCCTGCCCGAATATCCCGGGAGTTTGACAGGCTGGCGATAGAAAAGAAACCGGGAGTTCCGATTTATTCAACATTAGCCCAAGGACTTCTGGGATTGGATTTCGGATCAGCCGAGGCAAATGAATATGCCGTGATATCCGCCTTGGCTATTTCCGATAAAAACAGGGTGAAAAAAAGACAGGCAGAGTTGGACAGACTATTAGAGTCGGCCATAGTAAAAGGTTCATATACTTTATTCGAGGCTAGGGAAAAACTCAAACTGCAGAAAAGGCTGGAGGAAATGGAAAAAACAGCCGAAGAGACGCTACGTATACTGGAAAAGAGACGGCAGGAGATGAACTACTCAGGAATTCTAGACCGAACAAGAATGCAGTCAATTGAAAAAACCCTGGAGAAACATTTCCAAAAAGGAAAAAGTAAACATGATTAGGAAGATTTTCCGGAAAGGTTATCCATTATCAGTTTTTGGGTGGCGGATGGATCGGCGTCCGGCAGGCGGCGCCTGACCTGACCAATCAGAAAGCCAATTGATTGCTGTTTGCCGGATTTAAATGAGGCGACTGCTTCGGGATTTTGAGCGATAATTTCTGAAACTACAGGAAGTAACACAGACTCTTCTGATTGGACGGAGTTGGCGGATTTAACTAATTTGATAAGCTCAGACGGAGAATCAGGAAACCTGGTGCCGTATTTTTTATTGACCAAAAAGTCAGCCAAGGTTTTGGCCGCTATTTCGCCTATTTCTGCTGCCCGGATAAATATTGTGCGCATAGTATCGTTTGAACTAATAATGTATGCATTTGAAGCAGAAAGACCGTATTTTTCCATTAATTCCAAGCGATTTTGAATAGGCAGGACAGGCAATTGCGATTGCCACTCCTTGATTTTGTCCACCTCAAAACTGAAAGGGGGGATGTCGGGTTCCGGGAAATAACGGTAATCGTCGGCTTCCTCTTTTGTCCTTTGGGAAAAGGTTTCTCCTTTGCTTTCATTGAATCCGCGGGTTTCCTGAACAGGACTGGCACCTGATTCCAATATTCTGGTTTGGCGCAAAATTTCGAATTCTACAGCTTTTTTTATAAACCTGAATGAATTGACATTTTTGATTTCCACTTTATATTCCGGCAGTCCAGACTGATTTTCCGGCCTGACAGATATATTTGCCTCAAGTCGCATTGAACCTTTTTCCATGTCAGCGGAAGAAATTTTCAGGACCCGGACAATCTGCTGGAGTTCTTTGAGAAATTCTGAAGTTTCCTGAGTATTGCTAAAGTCCGGTTCAGTCACCACCTCTACCAGGGGAACGCCGGAACGATTAAAATCGACCAAGGTTACTTTTTCCCCGTCATTTATCACGGCATGCTGAAGTTTTCCCGTATCTTCTTCCATATGGACTCGGGTAATTTGGATGCGTTTTCCTGAAGAAAGATCCAAAAATCCCTGCTTGCAGAACGGCAGGTCGTATTGACTGATCTGATATCCCTTGGGAAGATCCGGGTAAAAGTAATTTTTACGGTCGAATTTGGAAAACAGATTTACCTCACAGTTTAGCGCCAAACCGAGTTTGATACACCACTCAATCGCCCTGGAATTTGGGACAGGCAAAGCACCAGGAAGGCCGAGGCAGACAGGGCAAGTCTGAGTGTTCGGAGATTTACCGAAATGGTCCGCAGGGCAGCCACAAAACATCTTGGATTTAGTGGCAAGTTCGATGTGGACTTCAAAACCAAGGACCGGTACGTATTTCATTGTCAATTATTATTTAACTTATTTTTCAAATAGGAATCTGCTTTGGTTCGGGCCAACCAAAAGCCAGCCAATATTAACAGAGCAAGCAGACCCATCATAGTCCCTACCCCCACAATATCCGCGATTGAGGAAACTACCAACAGCGGGACAGCAGTGGTAATGGTCATTAAAAAACCCAAAAGGCCATATACCTGCCCCCGGAAACCTTCAGGAGTATACTCTTGAAGAAGAGTATGAGCCGGAGACAGAATTGAAGCCACTGCTGTGCCGAAAAGCAAAGCGATAAACGGAGAAAAATAGACTTTCAGCGACCCGACGAAACCTATAAGGAATAACAAAAAAAGGGATATACCTGCAACCAGCAGGCCGCTTTCGATGACGGTTTTTTTACGATGGCGTTTGACTACTGCAGGAAGACGTGATGTCAGCCAGACAGCGCCTAGAGCAGCTGGGACGATAAGAAGAAGGCTGGTATGATTCAGGTCCAATCCCAGAACCTGAAAAGTATAACTGGGCAGGAGAAGGGCAACGATGGTAATAAACACCTGGGATATGACAACCAACCCCATAGGGAACTGAACTCCGGGATGAGACATGATAAAGGAATAACTGTTTTTGATATTACCCACTACACGGTCTAAAAATGGACGGAGGTCCGGTTTTTTAATATCCGACGGAAGGAAATATACTGAAGCTGCAGCCAGCAGGAGAAAGGCTGCTGAAATCATTATTGTCAGGCTGTGGCCCAACAAAGTCAGAAAAATGCCTCCCATCCCAAATCCGACTAAAAACGACCCCTGCTGAGTCAATAGAAAAATTCCGTTGGCGACAGGCAGGAGATCTTTAGGAACCAGCCATGGGATAGCAGCCTGCTGCGCGGGAATATATAATTGGTCTAAAGCTGAATAAAGAAAAACTATTGAGTAAATCAAAAACAACTGATCCGTCGTAAGTAAATACATTGCAATGACAAGAGACTGGAGCAGATTTGTAATCAACATGGTCTTGCGAAGGGAAAAATTGTCTACTATGCTGCCTGCAAAAAGCCCGAAAAACAATGCCGGAAGAGAATACGCCACCCATAACAGCGAAACGGCAATGGTGGATCGGGTGAGAAAAAATATTCTGGTAAGTAAGGCAAAATTTACCAGATTGATAGTCAACTGGGATAAAAGTTGAGAAGTCCAAAGCCTACGGAAATTTGAGTTTTTCAGCAAGAGACGGAAGGGCAGAAGGTCGGGCATACCTGAAGTATGTCAAGTTAATGAAGGACGGGCAAGATGCCAATCCACTGCTGACTGATACTCTAAAGCAACCCGGAAGACTGATTCTTCCCCTCCCTGCGGTCCGATTATCTGAAGGCCTATAGGCAGACCATCTACAAAACCGCAGGGGACACTGATGCCGGTAAGTCCGGCGATACTGCTCGGTTCGACCAGGATATCCTCCATCTCACCAAACATCGGCTGATTCCTGGATGCCCCGACCTTTAAAGCAGGACCAGGGGAGGTGGCACCGATAACGAGATCGACCTGCCGGAAGGCCCTGTTGAAATCTTCTATAATCATAGTCCTGACTTTTAGGGCCTTCTGATAGTACTGGTCATAGTAACCGGAAGATAATGTATACGTGCCCAGCATGATGCGCCTTTTTGCCTCCTCCCCAAAGTGTGACCGGTCAAGACCGTATCTGATCCCGTCGTAGCGGGCAAGGTTTGATGATACTTCGGAGCGCTGGACTATAGTATACACTCCGACGGAGTAATTCGGGTCCATTAACGAAATATCCTCCACTGACATACCCAACCGCAATAATACGCCCGCAGCTTCACGGATGAGTTTTTTGACTTCGTCCTTCATTTGCGGCAAAAGATACTCCACAGCAACACCGATTTTTAATTTTTTACCATTTTTGGGCAATATTTTTTGATAATTACCGGGAATAGTCGTCGCGTCTGAAGGATCTTTTCCTGCCAAAAGGGACGTGATTGTCGAAGCATCAACCGCAGTCTTAGTAAGCGGACCGGGTGAGTCAGTAGAGGAAGCCATAGCAATAACTCCATACCGACTGATCCGGCCATAGGTGGGCTTGAAACCAGTTATTCCGCACCAAGCCGCGGGCTGACGAATAGAACCTGCAGTTTCACTGCCGATTGCGAAAGTACACATGTCGGCTCTCACAGCAGCAGCGGAACCTCCGGATGAACCTCCAGGAAGATGCCCAGTATTCCAGGGATTCAGCGTAGGACCGTAATCTGAAGTTTCCGTAGAGGAACCGTGAGCCCACGCATCCATATTTGTTTTACCCAAAATAATCGCCCCGGCTTTTTTCAGTTTTTCAACAACTGTTGAATCGTATTGGGGAATATAATTATCCAATACTTTTGAAGAGGCCGTAGTTCGCAATCCTTGAGTAAGAAAGTTGTCCTTAATTGCCATCGGTATTCCCCCTAAAGGTAAATTGATGTCTGCCTGATCAGCTTCCTCCAAAGCATGTTCATTAAGAGTCAGAAATGCGTTTATTCCGGAATTATGCTTTTGGATTTGATTCAAACAGGATTTTACAAGTTCCCGGGAACTGAATTTTCCGCCACGCAGACCCGCACTGGCCGCAGAAATGTCCAGATGATGCAAATCCGAAGACATAAATTAACTGAAAACGGCAGGGACAACAAAAAAACCGTTGTATATGCGGGGCGAGTTGGACAACGCCTGTTTTTGGGAAAGGATTTTATCTGGATTAAGTTCGTCCGGCCTGGTAACGTTTACCAAACCCGTAACCTGATAAGTGGACTCTGTCTCTGAAGTGTTCAGACGGTTAATCAGGCTTATCGTCTCCAAAGTTTGTGCAAATTGGACAGAAAATTTGGATTCTTCTTCGGGCGAAAGAGGTAAATTTGCCAGGTTTGCAACGTGCTTTACGTCCATGGACTCAAGTTTATCACATTCAGGCGAAGACGATTTTACCGTTTTTGGCATCTACCAAAACCTTGTCACCCGGTTTGACCTTGCCTTCGATAATACGAAGGGCGAGTTCATCCAGTATCAAATTCTGAATAGCTCTCTTTAGCGGACGGGCGCCGTAATCCGGATCAAATCCCTGGGAGGCGATCAATTTTTTCGCTTCGGAGGACACTTCCAATGATATTTGCTGGCGGGAAAGCCGTTCCTGGACTCTTTTCAGCTGTAAATCGACAATTTGCGAAATCTGTTCACGGGATAAAGGATCGAAGACGATAATCTGATCCACCCGGTTGAGAAATTCCGGGCGGAAAGTCTTTCTGATAAGGACCCACAATTTTTCCTGTTGCCTGGCATTATCTTTTTCATTCTGGATTATATCGCTACCGAGATTTGAGGTCATGATAATCACGGTGTTTTTGAAATTGACTACCCTACCCTTGCCGTCCGTCAGCCGGCCATCGTCCAATATTTGCAGGAAAAGATTAAAGACGTCCGGATGGGCTTTTTCCAGTTCATCAAAAAGAATAATGGAATATGGCTTACGGCGTACGGCTTCGGTCAGCTGGCCGCCTTCTTCGTAACCGATATAACCCGGAGGTGAACCGATAAGCCGGGCAACGGAATGCTGTTCCTGATATTCAGACAAATCTACTCTCACCATGGCGTTTTCATCATTAAAAAGACTATCCGCCAATACCCGGGCCAACTCCGTCTTGCCGACTCCGGTGGGACCTAAAAATATAAAGGAGGCTAAGGGACGGTTTTCTTCTGAAATTCCAGCCCGTGAACGGCGTATGGCATTGGCAACTTCAGAAATAGCTTCTTTCTGTCCGACCACCCTACCGGACAACTCGGATTCCAACCGGGTGAGTTTCTCCGCCTCGCGGGAAACCAGACGGGAAACGGGAATACCTGTCCAGCGGGATACAACCCGGCCTATATCTTCTTCAGTAACTTCTTCTCGCAGAATTTTCAGTTCCGGGGGAACCGACTGCCAGGCGACCTCAGCCTCCTTTAATGATTTATCCAACTGGGGTAATTTGCCGAATTTGATCTCGGCGGCTTTTTCCAGCTCAACAGCTCTTTCGGCCTTTTCCAGATCGAGACGCAGAATGTCGCGCTGTTCGCGTAATTTTTGAATCGTTTTTATGAGCTCCTTCTGATTTTTCCAGGCTAATTCCTGAGCAGAAATCTTTTCCCTGAGATCCGCCAATTCCTTTTCCAGGCCCTGCCTACGTTTTGCAACCGTTTCCGGTTTTTCCCGCTTGAGCGCGGCGAGTTCAATTTCAATTTGGGTGGCCCGGCGTTTGAGCGCGTCCAGGTCTGCAGGCAAAGAATCGATATCCATTCTGAGGCTGCTGGTGGCTTCGTCTATCAGATCTATGGCTTTATCCGGAAGGAAACGGTCCGGAATATATCGGACGGAAAGCGTGACCGCGGCGATTATCGCATCGTCCGTAATCCTGACTCCGTGATGCAGCTCATAACGTTCTTTGAGGCCGCGAAGGATGGCAATACTATCTTCTATAGAAGGTTGGTCTACCAAAACAGGTTGGAACCGACGTTCGAGCGCAGCATCTTTTTCTATATGACGACGGTATTCCTGGAGAGTCGTGGCGCCTATAGCATGAAGCAGCCCGCGGGCAAGAGCAGGCTTGAGGATATTGGCGGCATCCACCGCCCCTTCCGCGGCCCCTGCACCAACAAGAGTATGTAATTCATCAATGAATAGCAGATATTTTCCGGCTCCAGCCTCTATCTCTTTTAGGACGGCTTTAAGCCGGTCTTCGAACTCGCCACGAAACTTGGCACCCGCCAACAGGCTGGCCAAGTCTAGGCCTAGAAGTTCCTTATTTTTCAAGGTTTCCGGGACGTCTCCGGAGACAATTCTCTGCGCCAAACCTTCCACAATGGCCGTCTTTCCCACCCCGGGGTCCCCAATGAGGACCGGATTGTTTTTGGTACGCCGGGAAAGGATCTGCATAATCCGGCGGATTTCCTCATCCCGCCCGATGACCGGATCCAACCGCCCCAGCCGCGCCAAAGCGGTCAAATTTTGGGTGTATTTTTCAAATACCCCGTATGTGCTTTCCGGGTCCTGACTGCTTGCTTTTTGCGTACCCCTGATATCCATTATATTATTGTATAAACTGTCATGGGTAACCCCGAACCTTTTCAGGATATCCCATGCCTGGCACTCTGTCAAGGAGATTGCTAATACAAGGTGTTCGCGACTTATGAAGGTGTCATCCATCTTTTTTGCCTGTGCATCAGCGTTGATAAATATATTTTGTGATTCCTGTCCAAAAACGGGTTTTATCCCTTCTTCTATGCGAGGAAGCAGAGATATTTGCTTTTTCAGATCTGATTTTAGAGCCGATATATCCAACTTTAGTCTCTCAAAGAGCTGAAACACGATACCCGACTGATCAGATAGTAGGGCAAGAATTAAATGCAGCGAATTTACCTCTGAATTACCGGATTCCCCTGCCAACCGGAGGGAGGACACCAGTGTCTCTTTGGAGCTTTCGGTTAATTTTTCCGGATCCATAGTTTACATTATTAATAACAAGTGAATTTTATGATAACCCGGCTCTTTTTTCCATCTCAATCTGATAATAAACCGGTTAAAAAATACTGATCTGCATACCAGGTGATTGTAGGCCTGTAGTATTGATCAGGACATTCTTTCCAGGACTTTAATCCTTTCCGCCAAAGGGGGGTGGGTATTAAACAATCCGGCTAACCAGTCAACCGACCTACCGCCGGATAACGCACTGCCGGCTATATCCGCATGAAAGGGATTTACGATGTATAAATGGGCTGTGGCTTTATTGGCTGCCTCCAAAGGCTCCCTGTCTGCGCCCAGTTTGGCCAATGCGGAAATTAGACCGGACGGCTGACGGGTGAGTTTGACACTGGAAGCATCGGCCAGAAATTCACGCCGCCGGGAAATTGCCAACTGGATCAATTTTGCAATAAAGGGCGATAATATGGCCATAATCATACCTACAACCAAAAAAATTCCCCCGTTTCCCCTGTCTTCCCGGCGTGACCGGCCGCCATACCAGCCGGCTCGGAGCAACCAATCGGCCAGCAGAGTGATCAACCCCACCAGGACCGTGACTATGGACATCAATCGGATATCATAATTTGCCACGTGTGACAGTTCATGGCCGATAACACCTTCGAGTTCCGTGCGGTTCAACCTGGAAATAATGCCTGTCGTGGCACAAATCACTGCATGCCGGGGATCCCTGCCGGTAGCAAAAGCGTTCATTGCCGTGTCCTCAATGACATAAAGCCGGGGCATGGGGAGACCAGAAGCCAAACTTAGGTTTTCGGTGACGGTAAAAAGCAGGAAATCACGTTTTTTGTCCGCAGGGCGCGCACCTGATATCCCCAAAATAATCGAATCGCTGAAATAATAAGATGCAAAACTCATAATCCCTGAGATTAACATCGCGATACCAGTAAGTTCCAAACCTGAGGACTCGTAGCCATAATATGAAGCTAATCCCCTGGCTATGAAAACAGAGGAGATGAGTGTGAAAAGAATGAATACAATTATTACCAACAAACTTTTTCGCTTATTGGCTGATACTGACTCGTAGACATTTTGCATAACTTCTCCCTTTAAATTGATATTTTAGGGGTTCTGGTGTCTGCGGTTGAGACTGTCAGGTGTTCTCCGGATGTCGGTGTTTCAAGCCCTTTTTCTGACTTGAACCCAAACATATCAGCTACCAGATTGCTAGGAAAAGTGACCAGACGGACATTGTAGTCCGCCGTCAGGTCGATGAGAGTCCTACGGGCATACATTACCTTGTCCGATGTGTCCCTGAGCTCGTCCATCAAACGGGTAACAACATCCGCTCCTTTGATCTGCGGGTTGCTTTCAACTACAACCTGGATTTGAGGTAAAAGCTGGGCTACACGGTCCCCGGCGGAGGCCATTTGGCCTAAGTCCCCGGATTTGACAGCTGAAGCTACTGCTTTTCTGGCTTCGGCGAGCATTCTGATAATCTCTTTTTCGTGCCTGAGATAGCCCTTTGCGGATTCTTCAAGATTGGGAATTAGTTCCGCCTGCCGCTTAAGCTGATTGCCGATCTCCTGGACTGATGCCTGGATACGGGTGCGCACAGTTGCCAGCCAGTTGTAGGTGGAAATTACGTAGACAATCAAGCCTAAAACCAAAAGCCCTAATATAAACGGTATTGACAATTTCATCACCCCCCATCAGATATCTACTTTTTAGTTTTAATCAATTTTTTAATTTCTGTCAAAGACAGCGTGTTGATGATATCATAATTTTTTGCCCAACCCCTCCTGGCTACTGAAACACCGTATCTCATGTATTTCAGATGTTTATGGGAATGGCTATCTGTATCGACGATCAGCTTAATACCGAATTTAAGTGCATCCCTGACCAGAGTATCCGGCAGGTCAAGCCGGTTCGGCCAACCGTTTATTTCCAGCCATTTGTTATTTTTGAGGCAAAAATCAAAAATCTGATCCCATTCCAAGTCTATCCCCTCACGGGAACCCAGCAATCGGGCAGTAGGGTGGGCAAAAAAGCGGATTTTCGGATGGTCCAGCGCGCGCAATACACGGGCAGTAATTTCTTTCCTGCCCTGCCGGAAACTGGAATGAATCGAGACACAGGCGAAATCCAACAAATCCAGGGCGGATTCCGGTAATGCCCTGGTACCGTCAGGAAGAATGTCTATCTCCAAGCCGTTGAATATATATGGTACTCTTTTTTCACCCCTGTTTTCATGAGAAGTATTAAACACATTCACTAACTCGGTTTTGTGTTTAATCAAATTTAAAATCTGCTTTTGGGTATGGCCTGAAACGCTGGGGTTATGCTCTGTAATCCCTAAATATTGGTAATTCAAACTCTCGGCAGTTTCAGCTAGTTGAGTCAGGGAACTTTCTCCCAAATCGTGACCGGGCTCAACGTCTATATTACTGTGGATTTGAAAATCTCCTTTAATATCATCTAATTCGACTAATTCGGGTAAGCTGTTTGATTGAGCAAAGCGGATCTCATCATGACCTTCTCTGAGCTCCGGGGGAATATACTGCAACCCGAGGAAATTGTAGAAAGACTCTTCGTCTGAGAATTTAGTCAGGGATTTGGATAATTTCCGTATCCCGTATTCGGATAAGGAATATCCTTTTTTCAGAGCAAATTCCCGAAGAAGGATGTTGTGATGCTTGGAGCCTGTGAAGTGCTGGAGAAGTGAACCATAGGAATCCGGAGGCTGGATCATGAGATCCACCTGATAACCGTTACCCAAAATGAGGCTGGAAGTATGTTGCCCTGCTTCTAAAACACGGGATTTTTTAGGGTACCGGCCAAAATGTTCAATTACTGCAGCAGAGTTATCTGAAGCGGCTGAAATATCCACGTCCCCGACCGTAGAAGCCTGGCGGCGCAGGCTTCCCAAAGGATCCGCGCGTTTGACATGGGGAGATTTACTAAGCCATTCGATAACAGAGTCGGCAATCTCCTGGGCTACAGGCAGCAGCATACGACGGGACCTGCCACGAAATTCGGCAATGGATTTGATGATTGCTGACTGGGAGTCCTCACCAAAACCCTCAATATGGACTATTAGGCCCGCTGCAGCGGCTTTTTCCAGTTGGGATACAGCTGTATTAGCCTGAGTGATCTTCAGGGCTTTTGAGAGCTTCAGAGCGTTTTTCGGTCCAATGCCGGGGATCCGGATCAGTTCGAAGACCGAAGAAGGAAAAGGTTTTATGATTTTTTGGAAATGAGCCACTTTTCCCGTCCGGAACAATTCGTCCAGATGAGAAGCTATACTCTCACCAATTCCTGCTAGATCAGACAGTTTGCCATCGTCCCAAAGGTCCTTGATTTCCGAGGAGGAATGCTCAACTGCGTCCGCTGCACGCTCGTATGCTATTGTCCGGAAACGGTTGTCGCCTATAGTCAGGCTAAGAGCGGCAGCCACAGCCCGAAGAAGCTCAGCGACCTCCAGATTCGTCATATTTTTGTGCATGAGCATGTGGAATTTAAATCGATTGTATCAGGTGGAAGAAAATTATTGTAAAATACTGAAGAATTGGGGCTGTAGCGCAGTCCGGTTAGCGCGTCTCCCTGTCAAGGAGAAGGTCGCGGGTTCGAGTCCCGTCAGCCCCGCAAAATTTTGTTTAAGTCTTAAGATCTATTCTGGTATTAGTTTGTTTTTCTTTCCGATCTTAACTCCTGCAACCGGTTTAACCTTGATTCTAGAAAGCCAAAAGCCAATAAACTTGCCGCGATGAGTTGGATTGCGTAAGCCTTAATTATTGTCGGAGCGGTTTCTGGTGGAAGCAATCCGATTGCAATAGGTGTAACAATCGTTAAAACAGCTTCGCCGTAAATAAGCAGATCTTTTGTCTTGTGAGCAATACTGATCTGCGTATCTGCTCCAGAAGGCCTGTTGAACAGATCCTTAACTCCAGCCATATCCGTGTTATATCACGGAATATTTTAAATTGCACTACCGAGGTTTTTAGCCTTGAATATGCAAAATTCCCATAAGTATGCTATAATTCTAAATACAGATTTGAATCTACGAATCTGTTTAAATCTGATTTGTATTTAAAGCAGGCAAGATAAAGATACCCCAGAAACGTATTTTTGACTTTTGTATCTTTCTTCCGGTTTAGAGAAATATCTTATTTAGGCAGTTTTGTGGGTTCAAATCCCCGAATTATGAACCGCTTTAACCGCTATCCCACCCGACAGCCCCGTCACCGGATCAAGTCTTTTGACCCGTCATTTCTGGTAAAAAACGGCACCAACGGACACACTCCCGCAACAGAAACAGTCTATTCCATCCGTAACAGTTTTTCCGACTTCGGATTTCAAAACCAGCTGATGAATAATATAAACTACCGACAGTTTCCCAAACCCACGCCAATTCAGGACCAGGTAATTCCACTGCTTTTGACCGGAAAGGACGTAGTTGGACTGGCTAATACCGGCACAGGCAAGACAGCGTCATTTTTGCTTCCGTTGATCCAAAAAGTATCACAGGACAGATCACAAAAAGTACTTATTATGGCCCCAACCCGGGAACTGGCCACGCAGATAGAGGAAGAACTGAGATTATTCTCGCGGGAAATGAGAATATACAGTGCGTTATGTATCGGGGGAGTAGGCATAAACGGCCAAATCCATAGACTCAGATTTAATCCCAACTTCGTGATCGGAACCCCCGGCAGACTTAAAGATCTCCAGCAACAGGGAAAAATCAGTTTTACTGAATTTAACAATGTTGTTTTGGACGAGGTAGACAGGATGCTGGACATGGGATTTATCCACGATATGACACAAATCCTTTCTGCCCTGCCGGTACGCCGCCAATCCGCATTTTTTTCGGCTACAGCCAGTCCTGAAGTTCTCAGAATTATGAACAGATTTCTGACACAGCCTACAACGATTTCTATCAAAACCAATACAGTGCTGACAAATATTACCCAGGAAGTAGTAAAAACAAACGGTCAGGACAAGGTCAATGTATTGCATGACCTGTTGGTACAACAGGGATTTGACAAGGTATTGGTATTCGGCAGGACTAAATGGGGACTGGAAAAACTAGCCAACGACCTATCCCGAAGAGGCTTTGCCGTAGCCTCAATCCACGGAAATAAAAGCCAGGGTCAACGAAAGCGTTCGCTTGAAGAGTTTAAAAGCAACAGGGTAAAGGTGCTTCTGGCCACGGACGTAGCATCCAGAGGACTTGATATCGATAACATCACCCATGTCATTAACTTCGATTTACCGGAGTCCTACGACGATTATATTCACAGGATCGGAAGAACCGGCCGTGCGAATAAAAAAGGTAAAGCAGTAACATTGATTCCGTAATCATAAAAGTCGCTCTTGCAAAATTACGCACGTAGTATTATCATCTCTTCAATTCTCCTGCCCGAAGAGAGGGCATTTGTGAAAGACTGGTTAAAACGTCTTAAATTAAACGAAGAAAAAATAAGTATCCTTTTAGGAGCGGTAGTATTGGTATTGGTAGGAGTGCTGCTTTTTAATTATTTCGGAAATGTCAATAAACCTGCAGAGGAAACAACCTCCTCCGCATCCACCGAAGTTACCAACCAGCCAGTAACCAGTCTGCCTAACCAAAATGACCTGCCGGTAACTTATATCGTCCAAAAAGGCGACAACCTATGGAACATCGCTCAAAGAGTTTACGGGGACGGATATAAATGGACAGCCATATTAGGATCTAATGAAAACTTGCGTGAAAATGCTGAAGTGTTGAACGAAGGAACGGAAATATTGCTACCCCGACTTGATTTAACGCTAGCTCAGGCAACCGGCAGCCCACAGGCTACAAACACCCCTCAGCCTTCGGTTACATCCGCCCAGCCTACTCCTACGCCGGAACCAACAAAGGCTGATATAGCATCCCCTTCCAACACACCTGAACCTAATGTTAACCCTCAGCCTACCGGGACTACAACCCAAGCAGGCAATTACGAAGTGCAAAGAGGCGACTCTCTATGGAAAATTGCTGAAAAAACTTATGGCTCCGGTTATAAATGGGTGGATATTTACAATGCGAATAAGTCTCAAATCCAGGATCCTGACTTGATTTACTCTGGAACAACCCTGAATCTTCCGGCAGGAACTAGTATTGCTTCTGATACATTGCCGGGTGCCAATATTACCCATACGGTTTCACAGGGTGAAAACTTGTGGGTTTTGAGCGTGAAATATTGCAATGACGGTTTTACCTGGCAAACAATAGCGACTGCCAATAACCTATCTAATCCAAGAGTAATTGAGCCTGGACAGAAACTTGATATCAGATGTAAGTAATGACGGGATTCAGGTTTTAGGATTTGGGATATAATAACTAATGGTCGCGGGATTAGTTGATCGGCTCAACATCACCTTCCCAAGGTGGAAAGAGGGGTTCGACTCCCCTATCCCGCTCAAAGTGAGCCGAGGGTGGGATTTGAACCCACGGCCGGCGGTTTACGATACCGCTGCTCTACCCCTGAGCTACCTCGGCAAATATCGGCTTGCAATTATTTTAACTTAAAAGCTACAATCAGGCCATGAGACGGCAGACATCGCGCCTGACGCGACTTGAAGAAAAACGGAATATACGCAAAGCCGCCTTGCTGGTAACAGGTACAGCCGTCGTAGCTATCCTGGGAATAACCATCGGTGTAAAAGTATTAGCAAGAATTGCCGGTTTTTCAAACACTCTAGGATCTGCGGGACAACCGATCGATAAAAACGACAATATCCCTCCCGGTCCTCCCCTGCTCCTGATCGATTTTGATGCAACCAGCAGCGCCAGGATGACCGTAAACGGCACATCTGAGCCAGGTTCTACAATATTCCTCCTCAATAACAAGGAGTCTGTAGGAAACGTCGTGACAATGGAGGACGGTTCGTTTGTCTTTTCATCTGTAACATTAAACGACGGAGAAAATAGTTTTGTGGCCGTGGCGGTCGACCAGGCCGGGAATAAAAGCAATGAATCGGGAGAAGTAAAGGTTTATTTTTCCACAATAGTACCCTCATTGTCACTGGAAACCCCTACCGATAGGCAAATATTCACCGGAAAAGATAATAATATAATTACTATCAAGGGAAAGTCAGACCCGGGAATCAGAGTGAATGTCAACGGCCGGGTATTGATTGTAAACCAGGAAGGTGAATTCAGCGGACTTTACAACTTGAACGAAGGGGAAAATAACCTGATAATAACAGCTACAAGTAAAACAGGAAGCCAAATCCGGAAGGAACTGATGGTGGAGTACAGGCCATAAAAATGTTTTATGAATTAGGTTTCAGAGCTGTAAGGAGTGCAAGCCATACCAAGACGAAAGGATAAAATAACGAATTGAGAAAGAAACTATGCACAATAATCCCGACCAAAGATGTATTAATCACCGGTGAAAATAGTGAAAACATTCCTGAAAGATACCATAAGTATAGCAAAAAACCCAATATTCCCGTCGTAGCTGCCACAAAAAGCAGGGAAGCATCCGGGGCGGAACCTGAATGAGTAGTTTGCCAATTTACTCCCGTCAGATATCCTGCTTGATTTTGAGCAAAACGATAGGTATTGAATCCTACACCAAATAAAGGCCGGTGAATGAATATCGACCATCCCGTGTTCCAACTGTCCGCGCGGGCGGTAATAGATCCCGTACGCTCCAGTTTTACGCCTTCACCGTCCGATGCACGGGGAAGATGGTAAACGGTTCCAGCGATCAATAATAAAGACAACACAATTACGGCCAGCGAACGCCGATAATAAGATATAGCAGCCATCGAGAACAAAAAGGCCAGAAAACTGCTTCGAGAATATGTCAGGGCTAATCCCAAATATGAAGCAGACCAAAGCAGAAAGTTGAATTGCGGGTTACGAAGGGGGTTTACAGCCAGATATACCAGGCTTAAAACAAACATCAATCCGGCAAAACCGGGGTCCAAAAACTGACCCAGAACACGATAGTAATGATCGTCCCAACCATAAAATTTAATAAATCTCGTGTCAGGAAGTAAAAAGTACTGTAGAAGACCTCCCAGGACTATTAAAAATCCGCAACTGATTAGCATGCGCTTCATCTGAACTGTCGAGAAAAGATTAAACAAGAAAAGAGGCAAGATAGAATACGCTAAAAACCTGATCCAATATGATAATCCAACCAATTGAGCCTCCAACCCGAATTCTTTTCCCGAAACTACCAAAGTAAGAAGTGAAAAAATCAAAAATATCACTAACGGCTTGAGCCATACTTTAAATGACTGAAGTGCCTGTTTTTTTTTCCTTAAAAGTTCGGGCAAACCTAAAATTATGAGAAGAATAACGGCAATGTCCAGAATTGATATTCTTATCTGAGGAGAAAATAATGATATTTTGAATACGTTTCCGGCAGCAAAAGAAATAGGAATTAGCCAAACCGACCAGGAAATCATGAATCAGAAACACCCTTGGTTAATAGATAATGCTTTCCTCTGACCAAAAATACGTGAAAAGACATTATTACGGCGTGAATAAAACCTGGAAGACCGTCCCGGAAACCCATTTTAATCAACCAATTAAATAAAAACTTAAAAACGGGATAAAAAACAACTGACAGAATTCCCGACTTTCTGCCGCGGTCGTAGAGTTCCCGTGCACGAATAGAGGTATAGCGGTTTATTTTGTGCAAAAAAGAGGCTGTATCCTGATGGGGGTAATGTAGCAAAGGAGATTCTAGAGTCCCTAGGGGAGGAGAAATATTCCAAACTTCATGAACTTTTCCCTTCCAAATACCCGCGTCATGTTTACCCAACCGAAGAATCCGGAAACCATACAAATCACCATATTTCAAACGCCGTTTCCACACAATATCTTCTCTTTTTAAGAAATATCCCTTGACTGAGGAATCTTGAGGCAAATTAGCAATCTCCCTGGAAAGCTCCCAGCTTACTTCTTCATCCGAATCTACGAAAAGTACCCATCCGGTTTTTACCAGCGATAGAGCATAATTTCGCTGGGCTGAAAAGTCTCCATTCATGGACCGGCGGAAGACTTTTGCTCCGTATGTGCGGGCTACCACACTAGTGTTATCCGATGAGTCATCGTCTATTAATAAAATCTCGTTACAAAATCTTAATGATTTCAGGCATTGAGGTAAATTGTGAGCCTGGTTTCTAGCCAGAACGACTGCGGTTAGCATCCTGATGTCTATTCTAGCACCCTGATTGTTTGGTCCGGCTCATTAATGAGAAACCCTGAATGTTTACCAGAAGGACTAATATCACGAGATAGCCACCAAATAAGATAAAGATACGGATCATCGTAACTTTCGTATTTGTTGCCCGGTCCCGACATTACTATCTCAGGCTGTAAGGTATTACTTAAACTAAGAATTTTTTTGGCCAATTTTATACGGCTTTCCAACGAAGGTCCGTATCCACCCTTGCCTAACAAATATTGTCGGCTGATAAGAAAATATGAATTAGAAACGCAATATATCAATATTAAAATATACAATAATTTACGTGGGAAACGTGAAAACATATTTGCCAATATGATTATCAAAGGAACCTCTATGAGATGAAAATATGCTTCCGAAGGGGTGCGGTTGATAATTAGCGCTAATGACAGAAAGAAAAACCATAAAAATATTTTCCGGAAACGGTGAAGGGCAAAAACAATTGCCGTCAAAATCATTAGCCTAATTGCTATATCAGGTAATTGAGGAAATATAAACCTCGATATTAACAGAGTATATAAACTACCCATTGATACCGTGGTGTTAGAGTGAAAAACCAAGTGATATATCGACCAGACGAACACTCCCGTACCCTGGATCCATCCTGATGCTAACAAGGGAAGGATAGCGATAACCATTGCCCCATAATCCAGCAACCGAGGTTTGGACTTATTGGAAAAGATATAATAACCCACAACGGGCCATAAAACGACGGATGCCAATTCCAGCTGGTAAAGAAAACCTAAAAATAAAAAGGCCAGAAACCAGCGTTTTTTGTATACAAGCAATAGAAAAAGCGAGAAAAATATAGGGATAGGGGCTGTATGGTAAGCTGTGCGTGCATGTATGACCGCCAGAGGGCTGAATGAATATAAAACAGCTGCTATTAGCCCAGCTTTACGCCCCAGCCAAATGCGGCCAATCCAATAGACCAATAATATTCCTATTACTCCCAGCCCCGCAGTCAGTACAGCCCCGGAAGCGGGATGGTAACTTGCAATTGACAGCGCAGGTATGAGAAGATATGTAAACAGAGAACCCTGGTGCAGCCAGACAACACTTGAGGTAATACCCGTAAGTGGAAAAGTGCCTGTGGTAAGAGAATTTATCGCGGAAAGGTAAAACCAACCCTGATCAGCAATCAATGGTACATTAGTGCTAATTTTATAGTACCTAAGAAAACTACCGATAAATAGGCATAAAATAAAAATTACACCATTCTTAGCCATTATTTCGTTGTGACATCATTTTTCGGGCTACATATCGCGAATATGACTCGTTTAACACCTC